>JAQGHS010000640.1 GCA_028291605.1 Planctomycetaceae bacterium
CTCGTCGAAATGCTGGTTCATGAGGATTCGTGGCCGGCGGAAACTGCAGCTCGCATGCTGGCCGAAAGGCAAAGCCCCGAGACCAGGGAATTGCTCGTGAAAATGTCGCGAGATTCCAAATCGCACGTGGGACGGTTACGAGCCTATCGGCTGCTGGCCAGTTTTGGGGCCACGGCAGACGACGCGCTGCGAGCGCTTAAGGATCCCTTAATAAGCATTCGCGAGCAGGGGCTGCTGTTGATGGAAAACCAGTTCCCGAACGATCCCGAACTGTTGAAACAGGCTCTCCAGTTGTGGTACGACAAGCCGCGAGTCCAGTTCCAATTGGCGCTCACGTTAAGTGCGGTACCGAAACAGCCCGCGGTGCAGGAGACTTTGATCAACATTCTGGCCAGCAACTCCAATGACGAATGGATTCGGCGCGCGGTGTTGATCAGCGTCGGTTCCTCGGCAACCGACTTTCTGGAGCAATGGTCGGGCAGGTTCGCCAGTCTGAAATCGCCGCTGCCCGCTGGGGGCATTGCGTTCTTGCAAGAACTGACAAATTTAATCGGAGCCCAACAGGATGCGGCGACAGTTCCACGAGCTCTGAAAACGATTCTCGCGTTTCCCAATAGCCGTCTGCGGCTAGCAGGCTTTTCGGGCCTGTGCCAGGGGATTCAGCGCCGCGGCAAATCTGCCCCGGTGGTATTGGCTGAGGCGATGACTCAACAACCCGGACTGACTCCGTTACTGAAGGAATTCTTCAGCGCGTCATTAACTCTCGCCACAGCCACGGCGGCCGATCCGACGGAACGCATGGAGTCACTGTCGGTCCTGCAATTTGCCAACTGGAAGGTGGCCGATGAGTCGCTCCTGAAACTGGTGGCGACGGATGAGTCGCAGGAATTGTGTGTCAAGGGAATTGAGGTCCTCGGCAGTATTGACGATCCGAACGTTCCTGAGCAATTGCTGGCCAGCTACAGCACTCGTACCCCGATCGTGCGGCGCGCGATTGTGCGTACTTTGCTTACGAATCCGACCCGAATTAGGCGGCTATTTCAGGCGATCAAAGAGAATCAGGTCAGCCCCGTGGAACTTGATCCCGGTCAGGTGCGTGCGCTGACGAACCATGCCGATCCCGAACTGAAACAAGAGGCCCTGCAAGTCCTGGCAGCTGCCGTGCCTGCAGATCGCAAGCTGGTGCTGGAACAGTATCAGGCCGCGTTGAAACTGGCCGCTCAGCCCGAACGGGGACGTGTGGTGTTCGAGAAGAATTGCGCAGCGTGTCATCAGATCGGGAAGCTGGGAGTTGTAGTCGGACCTGATATTGCCGACTTGAGGACGAAGACACCGGCTCAAGTCTTGTTGGATATTCTCAGCCCCAATCAAGCCATCGATAATAACTATGTCAGCTATACCGTGGTGACCAAAGATGGCCGGGTGGAGACAGGTTTTATTGCTACGGAGACCGCATCTTCGATCACCCTCAAACAACCAGAGAATAAGACGCAGGTGATCTTGAGACAGGACATTGAGGAGCTGAAATCGAACGGCATTTCCCTGATGCCGGACGGTCTGGAGAAGAATATCACGATCGAGCAAATGGCCGATTTGATTTCGTTTGTCAAGAACTGGCGCTACCTCAATGGTCAGGTGCCGATCAAGGTTTCTCAACCGTGATTTTCGGGAAGAAGGCTGGGGTTCATGAATCGCGCCGCAATTGTCGGATGTCTGCTCGGAACGGCGGTTGGCGACGCGCTGGGGTTGCCCTATGAGAACCTCACTTATCGCAGGGCGCAGCGATTACTGGGTGAGCCCGATGTGTATCGACTGATCGATCGATATGGTTTGGTTTCAGACGACACCGAGCATAGCTGTGTGGTCGCGCAGGCGATGATCCTGGCCGGCAATGACGAAGGGGCTTTTACGTCGTATCTGGGACGCCAGATGCGCCGTTGGTTCTGGGCGTTGCCGACGACGGCTGGCATGGCCACGCTGCGTGCGGGACTTAAGCTTTCATTGGGGATGGGGCCGACTCGGAGCGGGGTCTTCTCGGCAGGCAATGGGCCGGCGATGCGGAGCGCCATTCTGGGGGTGGCGATCGAGGATCTCAAGCAGCTTCGAGCATGGGTGTCGATTTCAACTCGGATCACGCATACCGATCCCAAGGCGGACTATGCCGCGTTCGCCGTGGCATTGGCTGCTCATGACGCGGCCGCCGGGGTGTTAGGTGCGGGCACGGACTTCGTGGCCCGATTGCGGGACGGCTTACGCGACGCAGGGGCGAACGAACTTTTCGAATTGGTGGAACGGGCGGTGGGGAGTGTCCAGCGCGGCGAATCGACTCGCGAGTTTGCGATGTCGCTGGGGCTTGAACGAGGCGTGACTGGATACTGTTACCACACGGTTCCCGTCGCGTTGCATGCCGCCTTTCGCTATCAGGGCGACATGCGGCGTGGAGTCCCGGAAGTCATTCGTTGCGGGGGCGATACCGATTCGATGGCGGCCATCGTCGGTGGGATACTCGGAGCTGAAGCCGGTCGAGCTGGAATCCCTGCGGAATGGTTGCATGGGATTATTGACCGGCCGCGGACGGTCGACTGGATGGAGCGGTTGGCAGGTCAACTGGCCGAGGTCCGCGAAACAGGCCGGCGCCAGCGCGCGTTGCGATTACCGGTCTGGGATATCGTGTTTCGCAACGCAGTGGTCTTGATCGTCGTTCTGGCGCATGGGTTCAGACGCGTCTTGCCGCCTTATTGAAACATTGAGGGGCGGCTCTTTGACAATTAGCGTGGGGCGAGGTTGAAGCGCAAAACCAGAAGTTGCGCATTTCAGCCCGGAGGACCGGCGACTTTCGGCGGCCCCTCCGGGGCGCATCGAGAATAATTCGCCGCTTTCCAGAGGCTTCCGCCTCTGGCTACCTACGTCGAGCCCTCCGGGCTGAAATGCGATAGACGCCGGCGCTGACACCGACGCGAGCAGCGTCGGCCACGTAGAAGAATCCCGGGGCTTACGCCACCGGGCTCACCTACATGGTTATTAGCAGTGTCCACTTGGGTATGGGGTCGAGCCTCTTAATGCCCGGTCACCGCAGGCAGAAGTTCCTCATGTGGCACGTTCTCGCGTGCCGACATAGTAGGTACTCCCTGAGTATCAAGTTCAAACTGAGCTGGCACGACTGACTTCGTCGGTTCGTATCCGTCAACGGGTTGCCAGTGGCGATCAAACTCTTGAAAGGTCGCACTAAATCCAGGGGGTTCCTGATTGTGAAAACCGGGGGTCATGCAGCCTCCGAGCAGCAGCGTGCCGCTGACAAGCACCCAGCTTGTCGTCACGGCCATTTTCCGATCCATGGTACTTCATCTCCTGTGTGGGGGAGGTCCGCAACATTGCAGACCTTCACACCCTCTTCATCGACTTGAAGCCCGATACACCACTCACCCAAACCACTCGCGTTTTGGGAATCGGACCATTCAAATGTCCGAATTGAGTGTTGCGGGTTTCGCACAAAGTTCGCGGGTTACTGAGACTTGTCTGAGTTTGCGGACGGTGCCGATCCCGTTAAGATTCTCTTCGTAGGCGAGCGTCCGGCGTGAGCCGGATGGTTGTTAGCGACATTGTCAACTATTCCCTATCACTCAAACTTACGAGTGAAATTGATCTCTGTCTCTTCGATCGGGTGCCACTGGCTCTGCCAGTGCCGCGTAGTCTATCCGTAGTCGGGCAGAGCACTGGCAGAGCCAGTGGCACCCAACAACAAGGTTTGTATCAACCGGAATGTGACTGACGCTCGCTAACAACCATCCGGCTTACGCCGGACGCTCGCCTACGAAGACCGTGCGCAGCGTTATCACGAGGACCGGACTGAGTATTAATGGCGTGTGAGATCGGGACGGATTTAGAACGAGCCGCGGACATCATTCGCCGAGGCGGACTGGTGGGGATGCCCACCGAGACTGTGTATGGTCTCGCCGCCAATGCACTGGACTCGCAAGCGGTGGCACGGATTTTTGAAGCCAAAGAGCGACCGGCGTTTGATCCGTTGATAGTTCATGTTCCGGACGTTTCCTGGATGCCCAGGGTGGCGGCTGAGTTTCCCGAGTTGGGGCAACGTTTGGCGGCTCGGTTCTGGCCGGGGCCGTTGACCATTCTACTGCCGAAGACCGCTGCAGTTCCCGATCTGGTGACTTCGGGATTGCCCGACGTTGGTGTGCGGATTCCGTATCATCCAATGGCTCTTACGCTTATGAGAATGTCAGAATTGCCGGTAGCGGCACCCAGTGCCAACTTGTTCGGACGGATCAGCCCGACGACGGCGCAACATGTCGCAGACCAATTGGCGGGCCGAGTGGATTACATTCTTGACGGAGGACCATGCGGTGTCGGTGTCGAGTCGACTGTGGTTAGGTTGTCTCCGCGACCTGGCCTGCTGCGGCCGGGGGGCGTTTCGCTGGAGGATCTCATGCAGATCACCGGGGCGATGGAGATTGTGGACTCGACGGACCACCCGGGCGAGGTTGCTCAATCGGCGCCCGGAATGTTGCCGCAGCATTATGCGCCGCGTACTCAGTTAATCTTAGATCCGCCTGCAGAGCAGGTCTTAATGGGACGCTGGGGTGTGCTCTGCTTCCAGCGACCGCCGGAGGGAAACGAGTTCTCTGCCCAGGAGATTCTCTCACCCCAAGGCAATTTGACGGACGCTGCGGCGAACTTTTTTGCCGCGTTACGTCGCCTGGATGAACTGGGCTTGGATGGGATCGTGGCCGAGTCCTTTCCGGAAGCGGGATTGGGGCGGGCTTTGAATGACCGATTACGTCGCGCGGCCGCGCCGAAATAAGGTCTTCGCCCCGTGGCAGACGCTAGCAGCGTCTGCCACGG
>JAQGHS010000688.1 GCA_028291605.1 Planctomycetaceae bacterium
TGCCGCGCGAACGGAAAAGGTACCGGCGGTCTACGAACAGATCATCAAGACGTTCGGCGTCGATGACGAAATCCGGGGTCGCCTGGCCGCGTTCTATAAGACGATTGGTAAACGTGAAGAAGCTCGCAAAGCCTATGGCCAGTACAAGGATCCGATCGACGGACAGTCGCAGATTGCCTACAGCTATCGCGAAGAGCAGAAGTGGGACCCGGCGATCGTGATCTACCGGAACTTGAACAATCAGGATCAGAAGCTGCCGCATCGCTGGAAAGCGGAAATGGCGATGACCTATCGTCACGCCTCAAAGTGTGATGAAGCCGTGGCCGCTTATCGTGAGTTGATGACAGAAAACGCGGAGAAGGCGACTGAATGGGAATGGCAAATTGCCCTCACATATCGCGACTTCCATCGCTGGCAAGATGCCATCAAGGCCTTCCGCCAGACTGAAGTTTTCCCGGAAGCCTACAACCAGATGGCCGCTTGCCATCGCCAGTTGAAGGAATACAAAGAGGCCATCAGCCTCTATTACCAGATGATCGGCAGTGATCCCCCATCAGCCCCCTACGCACTGCTGCAGGTCGGCTATACCCAGGAGCAGGCGGGCGACAAGGAGAAGGCCATTCGTGCCTTCCAGCAGGTCTGTGCGAAGCACTCGAAGACCGGCCAGGCCAGCGAGGCTCATGCCTATCTGCAGGATAAGTTCAAGATCAACGCGACGCTGGGCGGCGATACGGCTGAAGCGGAGAAATAAGCGATCGGCGTTGAGCTGCCGGAATTGAACACCCCACCAGTTCATCTGCGTGGGGTGTTTTCTTTTCATCGAGCGTGAGCTGGATGGTAATTCGCGAGTCGAATGGGCCATCATCAGTCGCTTACCGCAAGTCCCGATAGGGACGAAAGAACCTAGCCGTGGGCGTGAGCCCACGGACCGCGTCCACCCAGTGGCCTAAGCCCCGAAGGGGCGACACTTATTCAAATCGCAGAGCTGGAATCGGTGTCGCCCCTCCGGGGCTTGGCATCTTGAAGGCAACGAAACCGTGGGCTCGCGCCCACGGCTAGGTTCTTTCGTCCCTACCGGGACTAGATTCAAACTCTCCACACGCGCCTTGATTTATGGACGGGTCTGCAATGCGCCCTCTTGGGTCGCAGGCGATGCCCGCACCAAGTCATCCATGGCTTAACGAACGCCATTGTCGGGACGATCGCCTATGACGGTGGCGTTTCCAGTCGCTGCAGTAGATCGCGGATCACCGCTTCGGCTTCCAGCTTCTCGTGCAGCCACAGGTCGCGCGTATTTTGCCAGCTCTCTTCGCGGGCCAGTATTACGGCTTGCTCTTCGCGGAACTGGCTTTCACGGACGGCCAGTTCCTCGTCGCGCTTCGCGATCCACTCGGCGAGCGTCTGCTGCTCCGAGCGGAATTCGTCGCGCTGTTGCAGCACAGAACGGTGGAATTGCTCCAGCTCCTGACGATGCTTCACCAGCGTCTCACGAGCCTGGCGGTAATGGTCGGACAGGGCGTACTGCGAGGCTTCGATACGCTGTCGCGCCAGATCGGGGCCGACAGCCTGGGCGAGTTGCGCACAGGCCTCTTCGACGGCCAGCCGCATTTCCATTGTCTTGCGGTTCGTCTCTTCCAGTTCCAACCGCAATTGCTCCAACCGGGACTGGCGGGCGTCCAGGTTCTCGGCATTGAGTTGCAGGACCTCGTTCTTGCGTTCGAGTTCCGCCTGTTGTCGGCCGCGGACCATTTGCCAGTCGCGTTGATCCTCTTCCAGTCGCTGTCGTTCTTGAAACAGACCGTCGACTTCCGCGCGACGTGACTTGCCGATAAGGACCTGCTGGCGTTGGAGCGCGGCATCTCGTTCTTCGAGTTGCAGACGATACCGAATGAGTTGATCCCGCCGCAGTTCCAACTGTGTATCGGTTTCCAGGAACATCGCTTGAGTTCGTTGTCGCTCGGCATGGAACGCGGCTTGGGCAACCTCAAATTCACGCCGCAACTTTTGCAGGTGCTCTTCCTGGAACCGGATCCGGTTGAGGAGCAGGCTGCGTTCCTGCTGAATCTCAGCCAGCTGCCCCTCTTTCACGAGCCGGAAATGAGCCTGCTCATTCTGCAATTGCAGACTTTGCTGATCGAGTTCCTGCTTCAGCCCTTGTCGTTCCAGTTCCCATTCTTCACGCCATCGCGCCTGAATGTTCTGCAGGTCGTGCTCCTGCTCCAGCATCGAGGCCTTGCGGGCCTGCATCTCATGTTCGAGTTCCAGACAGGCGGCCTCGCGCTCTGAGACGAACGTATCCCGCTGCAATAATTCCGCATCCCGCTCGTGCAGGACAGCTTCGCATTCGGTCGCCCACATGCGGATCGATCGACGTTCCTGGTCGAGATCCGCAAGTTGCACATTGAGTCGCTGCTCGCGCCGTTCGAGGTCTGCATAGCGGTGCTGGAGATGCTCGGCAATTTGTCGCGCCTGCAACAACGGATCGCCCAACGGCAGATCGGTTCGCAACGGGGCCGCCGAGGTAGGAGCGACGTACGGCTCCTGGATGACGTCGTATTCACTGCCCGCGGGCCCCAAGGGAGGCGCGACAGATTCCGAACCGCTCAGCGGATGGGCCGGGTCGACTCGCCAACCCTCGCGCTGTGCAAACGCACTGACGCCCTCGGGTGCGGGGTGAATCCCTCCACTCGACGGCGTCTGGCGAGTCGTCTGGCGAACATCGCTCATTCCGGGAGTCCTTTCCCTGGCGAGCTATACAATAAGAAACAAATCGAATCAACATTCACGATTGGCTGATTGGATCATCCAAACCAGCCAATCGATTCGACTTACCAACTTGCAATTAGCCTAAGTGTTTATTCAACGACGTAGCCAAGCGATCCTTGGGGGTCACACCGACAAACTTGTCGACGATCTGGCCGCCCTTGAAAATCAACACAGTCGGGATCGAGCTGATGTTGTAGTTCGTCGCAATTCCGGGGTTGTTGTCGGTATTGACCTTGCCAATCCGGACCTTACCTGTGAATTCCGTGGCCAACGCGTCGATCGTCGGGGCCAGCATGCGGCACGGATTGCACCACGGAGCCCAAAAATCGACCAGTACCGGTTCGGAACTGCTCAGAACATCATTATCAAACGTCGCATCACTGAATTCTAATACGACTGCACCTGCCATGATCATCTGCCTCCGACACTGAAAGGACCACCCCGCCGTCACCTGAGCGGGCATCCGCTCAGCAACCGACAGAGGTCAATCAGCAAAAAAATAAGCACGTCATCCTGCTTGGGAATCGG
>JAQGHS010000696.1 GCA_028291605.1 Planctomycetaceae bacterium
TCTCTGCAGGAGCCACCGCCGCGGCGGGAGCCGGTTCCTGAGCAAGCAGGTACGGAAGGGAAAGGTTGAACGCAAAGAGACTCAGCAGGCCGAGCGCTAAATAACGCCTCATGGTGGTAAAACTCCGCAGATACATCGGTGGGGTAGGCAATCTCAGTCGCAGGTGCACACGCTGACACCCGCAGTCTTGAGATCTAATACAGCAAGCGCACTGTTGCCCCGGGACCGGTCTCGCGGCAACATTCACCAATTGTTCGAAATGCAATTGATGTGCCAGCAAGTCGGGCAGTTGTCAGACACAAACGGCTAACTCTTGTCGTGACAATTCGTTACAGCATCAGGAATGTGCCACAGACTGATGCATTTCGGCTTCAAATGCCCGATCGTCCCCATTTCGTGCTGTGGAAACAGGCATACCGACCGACATCTGCCCGTTTCGCAGGCTGCATGCTCATTCTGATGGCACGTGTGTGCGAAGAGTCTTAGAGTCGCCGAAATCCAGTCAGCCGGACCGCATAGCATACGGTCCGGTTTGATACCACTTGGGTATTTCAATCCGTAGGTAACCGCCCCGTAGAGGATTTTGGAAAAGCCCCATAAGTTCGCTATGAACGTACAGAGAGCAATGCATCCACAAATGCGGTCGGATTAAAGAGTTGCAGATCGTCGATCTGTTCGCCGACGCCCACATATTTGACGGGTAGTGACATCTGCTGCCGAATCGCGATGACGATTCCGCCGCGCGCTGTGCCGTCCAGCTTGGCGAGGATGATCCCGGTACAGTCGGCAGCATCGTTGAACTTTTGAGCTTGTGTGATTCCGTTCTGCCCGGTGACTGCGTCGAGGACCAACAGAGTTTCATGCGGGGCGTCAGGGATCTGGCTGCTGATAACGCGACGAATCTTCGTCAACTGATTCATCAGATTCACTTCGGTGTGCAACCGACCGGCGGTATCGACGATCAGGACGTCGGCATTCAACTCCTTCGTCCGGGTACACCCGGCATGCGCGACGGCGGCGGGGTCGGACTGCGACGCTTTGGTCACAATCTCGACACCGATCCGCTGACTCCACATCGTCAATTGCTCGACGGCGGCCGCGCGAAACGTGTCGCCGGCAGCCAGGACGACTTTCTTACCGTTCTTTTTCAGCAAGTTCGCCAGCTTGGCAATGGATGTCGTCTTGCCGACTCCATTCACACCGGCCACCAAGATGACGGTGGGCCCGACATTCGAGAAATTCAAAGGCGACAGCGGTTGTTCGGGATCCCAGACTTCTCCATCCACGCCACGCAGAAGTGACTCCAATTTGTCGTGAATCGTCTTCCACAACTCGTCCAGAATCACAGTTCGGCCGAGATGCTTCTCGCGGATTTCGACGATCAGAGCGTCGGCCGCCGCCACACCCATATCGGTGGAGATCAGGCGCTTGTGATAGAGCACAAGTTTATCCTCAGTGAGGATTTCACCTGCTTTGAAGAGATCGCGAACGTCCGTGTTTAAGATCTGCGCGGTCTTGGAAATGCCGCGTTTCAGAGAATCAAACCAACCCATAACCAAACGCTCATGTCATGCCGAGGACTCGAGAAAACCTGGAACCGGAATCATAAGGACTGGGGAGGGTGTGAACAAGGAGGGTTTGGAGGCGGTACTTACTGTAGGACGGTCTCGGGGATCGGCCTACGCGGCTTTCTGGCCCTGCTCCGTCAACAGGCGGCAGGCGATCGTCAGCAAGCGAGTCACTTCTTGTTGATTTTGTTCGCCATGTTTATTGTAGACGCCTTTGTCCAAGTCATGGAGGACATCCGCCGGATCAAAAGATACGTGCGACTCGACGCCATGATGCGCATCGATCATCGCCACAGGTGGTGCTTTTCTCCAGGTCGGGCGTGGGGCTTTGCGCAATTCTTCCAGAAACGCGCTGCCGATCAAGCTGACAAACGTGCCGAACAGCCCGAGTCCGCAGACCATCATGACGACTGCGATCAGTCTGCCAGGCAAAGTGACCGGCACCTTATCTCCGTAGCCGACTGTCGTCAGCGTCGTCACCGTATACCACGCAGCGTCTGAAAGCTTCGCGAACATTTGTGGCTGAACGTTTTTTTCAGACTCATAGATGCCCACCGAGCACAGACAACCCAACGTGAACACCGCAAACCCGATGATCCCGAATTCATACCGCACTTGCATGAAGGCATTCTGAATACCGTTTAACGCATCGGTATAGCGATAGAGCTTCATCAGTCGCAACACACGTCCGGCGCGAATCAACCGGAGGGATCGCAGATCGAACAAAAAGCCGAGGTAAAAGGGAAGAATCGCCAGCAGATCAATGATCGCCATGAGTCGGAAAGGGTAGATCCAGCTGCGCGAACTGATCCACCGGACAAAGTATTCAATGGTGAAGAGCAAAGTGACGATCCGCTCGGACCAGAGGAAGAATACGGCAGCGTTGTCGCTGTCGTCAAATTCCAGTTCCAAGAGGTGCGTGATAATGCCATAGAGAATCAGCATCAGGATGAAAGATTCGAGATAGCGCAGCTTCGACTTCATAGCGATCGCTCAATCCTTTGAGCCCGACTTTTGAGGAGCGCCACCAGGGCGCGATTCCAGATCGCGGATGATAGGTTTTGTCTGAAATCGGGACAAGACCGGTGGAGGAGCAATGACGAATGTCGAAAACTGAATGACGAATGAATGACCAATGACCAAATCCGAATGGCGAACTTGTAGAAGGATGGACAGAAAGGACCAAAGGGACATAAGTAGTTGACCCGTCCTTTTGGTCCTTTCCGTTCCTTTGCGTCCCTTAAGTCCTTTCAAATCGCCGTTCCTGGCAGCAGCCGGTCGCGCCTGTTGACATTCGTCATTGGTCATTCATTCGTCGTTCCGCTTCTGCGGCCACCCTCGCCACCCTCCGCCTTTCGCATAATTTATTTGCCCCGACGTCCTCCACGTGGGTAAACTACAAGCACATATCACGTCTGCGGATTCCGCTCATTGTTCTCGATGAAGTAAAGGAAGTCGCGTATGGCTATTACACAGGTCGAAGGCATCCGAAATGTGGCCCTGGTGGGACACGGGGCCGTGGGGAAGACTACTCTCTCGGATTTGATGCTGTTCCGGGCGGGAGTGACCAATCGACAAGGATCTGTCGATGATGGAACGAGTGTGCTCGACGTTGACGATGAAGAACGCGAACGCAAATTTTCCATCAGTTCCCACATCTCGCACTTTAATCGCTCGGGACACTGGAACAACATCATCGATACCCCCGGGTATCCAGACTTCATCGGCCAGACCATTAGCGCATTGCGCGGGGTCGAAACGGCGGTGATTGTGATTGCGGCCGACGCCGGCATCGCGGTCAACACTCGCAAGGTTTTTCAACAGGCCACCCAGAACGGGATGGCCCGCATGATTCTGCTCAACAAGCTGGATCACGATAACATCAATTTTTCTCAGGTTGTCTCAGACATCCAGGCCACGTTCGGCGCGAACTGCCTGCCGCTGAATGTGCCAGTCGGAATCGGTCCCGGATTCAAGGGGGTCGTCAGCACTCTCCCCGGCGCCAGCACTCGACAAGGCGTGGTGAATGTTGCCGAGTTCGGCCAGCAAGTGATCGACGCCATCGTCGAATCCGATGACGCGTTGATGGAGAAATTCTTCAATGGCGAAACTTTGACCGGCGAAGAGATCGCGACCGGCATCACGAAAGCGATGATTGCAGGCTCGCTGATCCCCATGTTCTGCGCCAGTGCCCGTACCGGAGTCGGTGTCGATGAATTCATGGACGCCATGACCCTGTATGCTGCGGCTCCCAACGCATTACATCGCATGGGAAAAGACGTGAATGGCATCGAGGTCGATGTCCAATCTGATGCCGACGGGCCACTCGTGGGGCAAGTGTTTAAGACGCGGATTGATCCGTTCGTGTCCAAGCTCAGTTACATCCGCCTGTTCTCCGGCAAGCTGACGAAGGACTCGACGATCCTGTGTCCGACGACTGGCAAGCAGTTGAAGATTCACAATCTGTTTCACGTGCAGGGGGGAATACAAGAACCGGTCGATGCGGCATTCGCGGGCGATATCGTCGCCGTGTCGAAGGTCGAAGATCTGCATACCGGCGATACGATTTGCTTTGGGAATGGACAGACTCGAGGAACAGTCATCCTGCCCGGCATGACGTTCCCCACCCCGATGATCGGCCTGGCCGTCGAACCCAAAAGCCGGAACGATCAGCAGAAGATCTCCGGGGCTCTGCACAAGATTGAAGAAGAGGACCCCACTTTCAAGGTCACTCGTGAGTCTCAGACGCATGAAATGGTGATGCAGGGGATGAGCGAACTGCATTTGCAGATCGTCCAGAACCGCCTGCAGAAGCGGGACAAGGTCGATGTGGTCACGCATCAACCGAAGATCGCCTATCGCGAAACGGTCGCCGGGGCGAAAGAGGGGAGCTATCGCCACAAGAAACAGTCGGGGGGATCGGGGCAATTCGCCGAAGTCCACATGCGAGTCTCAGCGTTACCTCAGGGGATCAACCCCGAGGAGTATTTCACGAAGGAGCGATTCGATCATCTCCGCGAATACCATTACGATCCCGTCTTGAACTTCGCGTTCGTCGATCGAGTCTCGGGTGGATCGGTGCCGAATCAGTACATCCCGGCGGTCGAAAAGGGCGTGATCGAACGGATGACGAAGGGGGTCGCGGCCGGATATCAGATTCAGGATGTCTGCGTCGAAATCTTCTTCGGCAAAGATCACCCCGTCGACAGCAACGAAACGGCCTTCCGGATCGCAGGCAGCATGTGCTTCCGCAACCTGTTCCGAGAAGCCCGTCCGCAATTGCTGGAGCCGATCGCCCGGGCCGAAATCTATGTTCCCGGTGACAAGCTGGGCGACATCACTAGCGACCTCAACAGCCGTCGTGGCCGGGTTGAAGGCCTGGATACCGAAGGGAGCGGTTATCAAATCGTCACCGCACGGGTGCCAGTCTCGGAGATGATGACGTACGCACGCAGCATGTCGAGCATCACAGGTGGCCGCGGTTCCTTTACCCTGGAACTGAGCCACTACGAGATCATGCCGCCGAACGAACAGCAGAAGGTCATCGCGGCAGCACAAATGAAGGATGAGGATGAGTAATCAAGTTTAAGGGTGGGGCGATCAGGCCCTGGTTTTCTTCAGAAAACCAGGGCTTTTCTTTGTCTCAGCTCTAGGGTCGGGCGTACGAGTTTTCGAAATTGGCCGCCCTGATCGTTGATCGCGCGAGCAGCGTTGGTCGGCCAATATCGAAAAATCGTACTCCCGACCCCGCGCTGTCTCTTGCTCCGCTGGAAATAGCTCGGCAGACCGGACAGAATAGAGCTTGATTCTGTTTTGGGCCAAATGGCGGCAACATCCCTCCCCAGGTGTGGCTGCCTCGCGTGATTCCGGAGGTTTGTGTGCCGTCAAGTATTGAGCCTGAAATCACCGAGCGCGACGATGCCATCATCGGCCAGATGTTTTGGCGTTCGATTTCGCTCTTCTCGATCACTCTCGTTCTGGCTGTGATTGGCGGAGGCATCTGGGTTTATTCCAGTCAAAAACGGGCTCGTCCCGAATTTGCCCAAGCCAATAAGCCACCGGCCGCCCGCGAGACAAATACGGACGTTCCCGACCTGCCGTATGCGGATATCACTCAGTCCGCCGGCATCACTTTCAAACATACCAACGGCGCGACAGGTGAGAAGCTGCTGCCCGAGACCATGGGTTCGGGGTGTGCCTTCCTCGACTATGACAATGACGGGGATCAGGATCTGTTGTTCGTCAATTCCTGCTCATGGCCGTGGGATGCCGCCCCCAAAGGTCCGCCCCCCACGATGGAGCTCTACCAGAATGATGGTCACGGCAAATTCACCAATGTGACAGCCGATTCCGGATTGGGTGTGACGTTTTATGGGATGGGAGTCTGTTGCGGCGACTATGACGGGGATGGCTGGACCGACGTCTTTTTCACGGCGGTCGGCAAGAACCGGCTGTTCCGCAACAACCAGGGCAAGTTCGTCGAGACCACTGATGAGGCCCGGGTCGGTGGCGATCCTCAAGAATGGAGCGCCAGTGCGGCATTCTTCGATTTCGACAATGACGGGGATCTCGATCTGTTTGTGGGGAATTACGTGCGCTGGTCGCGCGAGATCGACATGGTCCAGGGCTTTAAACTGGATGGCCAGACGCGGGCTTACGGGCCGCCGACAGCCTTCACGGGCACGTATCCTTACATGTACCGCAACGAAGGGGGCGGCAAGTTCAAGGACATTTCGGCCGAGTCTGGTGTCCAGGTCAAAAATCCGAACCGGGATGTGCCCGTCGCCAAAACGATGGGGGTCTTGCCGATCGACATCGATGCCGACGGGTGGCTCGATCTGATCGTGTCGAATGATACGGTCCAGAACTTTGTCTTTTTGAATCAGCGGGATGGCAAGTTCCAGGAGGTCGGGATTCACTGTGGTCTGGCGTTTGATTCCTCGGGGAATGCCCGCGGCGCAATGGGTGAAGACGCGGCCGATTTCCGGAATGACGGGTCGCTGGGTGTTTCCATAGGCAACTTCGCCAATGAAATGACGGCGCTCTATGTGTCACAACCCAAGAGCATGCTGTTTACCGACGAAGCGATTGCGACGGGTGTCGGGCCGCCGACCCGGCAGGAGTTGACGTTTGGCATTTTCTTCGTCGATTGCGATCTCGACGGGCGGCTGGATTTGCTGGAATCGAACGGGCATCTCGAACAGGAAATCAACCGGGTCCAGAAGAGCCAGCACTACGAGCAGCCACCACGCATCCTGTGGAACGCGGGGGCCGAGGCCAAGAGTGAGTTCGTTTCGGTTCCACCGGCCAAATGTGGCGCCGATTTCTCGAAGCCGATGGTCGGGCGCGGTTCATCCTACGCCGACATTGACGGGGATGGGGACCTGGACGCCGTCCTGACGTCGTGCGGCGGAGCGCCCCGACTACTGCGGAACGACCAAAAACTGGGGCATCACTGGTTACGGGTCAAGCTTACCGGACACGCGCCCAACCGCGAGGCCCTGGGGGCCACGATCAAACTGAAATCGGGTACCACGCAACAGACACGAGTGGTGACATCGTGCCGAAGCTATTGCTCGGCGTCGGAGTTGCCGGTGACTTTTGGATTGGGTGCTTCCCAAGCAATCGACGGTTTGGAAATCCGTTGGCCGGACGGCAAGATGCAGGCGGTCAAAGTCGACAAGGTCGATCAGTTGATACGCATTGAGCAGGAGTAACGAGTTGCCCCAATTTGGACTGCGGCGATTCATCGCCGCTTTCCCTTTCAAATCCAACTCAACGTGAGACTAGTGTCCCTCTAAGCTGTCCGTTTGACTCCAATTTGTCAGTTTTCAACGTCAAAATGGAAAGCGGTGATGAATCACCGCAGTCCAAATGTCTGTTCCCTACGCAGACCGAGCGCTTCTCATTACGATGGGACCACAGTTTCGGTCCTCCCCGCCTTCTCGCAGAAGTGAGTCCATTGTGGATCCATTGCCTTTGCTGCAGCAGCTTGTTGCGATTCCCAGCGTCAACCCGATGGGCCGTACCACCCCGGCACCGGAATTTCTGGAAACGCGATTGACCGAGTTCCTGTGCGGTTTCTTCCGCGAACTGGGCGTGCCCTACGAAGCCATCGAAGTCATGCCCGGCCGGTCGAATGTGATCGCCCGCTTTGACAATCCAGGCGCGAAGGCCACCATCGTCCTGGACGCGCATCAGGATACCGTCCCCATTGAGGGCATGACGATCCCCCCCTTTGCCGCTGAAGTCCGTGACGGCCGGCTATACGGCCGCGGTGCGTGCGACGTGAAGGGTGGGATGGCCTCGATGATTGCGGCTTTCGCCCGACTGGTCCGCGAGCGGCCAGCCGGTGCAGCCAACGTGATCATGTCCTGCACCTGCGACGAAGAATGTACCGCCAAGGGCATCCTGGACCTCGCCAAGTTGTGGACTGACCCGCAGCGTCACAGCCCTTTGGTCCCCGGGCGGCCTGATCTGGTGGTGTGTGCCGAGCCCACTGATCTGCACATCGTGGTGGCTCATCGCGGCGCGACACGCTGGAAGATTCAAACAATCGGCAAGGCGGCCCACAGCTCGCGGCCCAGCGAAGGGATCAATGCCATCTATCGGATGGCAGACGTGCTGGAAGTGTTGGAACATTTTGCCAGCGAGTTGCCCGGAATGGTTCCCGAACATCCGCTGTGCGGACCGGCGACGCTCAGTGTCGGCCGGATCGAAGGAGGCATCAGCGTGAACACGGTTCCCGATGAGTGCTCGATCGAGATCGATCGCCGCGTCTTGCCAGGCGAAGATGGCATCAAAGTCATGCAGCAAGTGGAAGAGTACCTGCGGCATCGCCTGGACGTCGACTTCAAGATGCTGCCGCCGTGGATCGTTGGGCAAAGCCTGTCAGATCACAACAATGGTCCGTGGGCCGACCAGCTAATGGGTGTCATCACCCGGCATGTCGGTCCTCGCAAGAAAATGGGCGTCCCCTACGGGACGAATGCGTCGCGGACGTCGGCAACCAATGTGCCCTCCATGGTCTTCGGCCCGGGGTCGATCTATCAGGCCCATACGGTTGACGAATGGATCGACATCGCAGAACTGCGGCAAGCTGCGGACATCTATTTTGATTTCTGTGCGCAGGCCGTGGTTACGTAGGAATCGCTGAAACAGCCCGCGCTACTAAGTAGATTCTAATATCATGTGACGCTGGTGAGCCGGGTGCCGTAAGGCCACGGACAATTCGTTTCGTGATCCCACTCCCGGTCCAGGGCCTTACGGCACCCGGCTCACCTAGCCCAAAGTGCATTGCTGACACTTTTCGCCAGCACTCCCAAGCCCCCCGCCTTAACGCGCCCGGAGACTGTCGTGGAGTTTTCTGCAAAATCTGCCGCATTTTCGCGATCATCCACCCGCAGATGATCTTGCACGAATTTGCGGATTGCCATACAGAACCGCTTCCTCACAAGTCCCCGCACCCCATCCTCTGGGGTGGCCCTGAAAATATCCCCTCCCCATCCACCACCCAGATTGCACTCCGTACCCTTAGGTTACGTGAAGGATTTCGTAATGAGATCAGGTGTTTTTATCACCTGCGGTTTGGTTTTGTTCACCGGCTGCGCCCAGTCCAACTGGCAGCAGGCGGCGGTGCATTCGTTGGTTCCGGGGAAGATGAATGTCGCGGCTCAAGAGCGGGTCTTGATGGTAGAGAAAATGCTGGATGAAACGGGTGTGCCCGAACGCCGTCCGGTCCCCCTGCTGCGAGCTCAAAGCCAGGACAATTCCAGTGTTTCCCTCACATCCAGTTCGGCCACGAAGACGCCCCTGATTTCGCACGATACGGCCACACTGACTCTCATTGAAAAAGAAACTCGCGAGTTCGCTCCCGGTGATCGCGAACGAGCCATTGCAGCGCTGAAAGCCATCCCGTCAGAAAGCGTGCCAGCGGTCTTGCAACTCTGGAAAGCGGGACTGATTTCGCCGCTCGCCAGCCCCACCAGCCCCGTCGTGACAGCACAAGCCAGTGCTGAGGATTTCGAATCGTCGATCAGATTGGCGGCCCACGATTCGAGTCAGGTCAATGCGGGACTGGGACAACGCAGCCCTTGGGGCAACCAGACGACGCGCTCGAGCGGTTACCGTCCGCAGGACGAAAACGAAAGCATTTCGGTCGCCGCTGAGCCGCCTGCCGAGCCAGCATTCGGGCGCTCACAACAAATCAATCGAGTCAGCCATCAACAGGTTGGCTTTTCGTCTCCCTTCCCCGAAATGGTTGCCGGCCCCGAAATCTCCTCGGCAACGGTTGCAGGCAGCACCGGAAGACGCATCACGATTCCGCCACCATGGGACAGCAACCGCGGACGGACCACCAACCCGAGAATCAATGACGGAGCGACTCCGTCAATGCCCGCCGATTGGCCTGCGGCAACTGGTGTGACAACTCCCCGCATGGCAAGCCGCGGCCGGCATTCCGATCCCTTCGGTGAGACCACTCAGCGACCGGCCATCACTCCTCCGGATTGGCAAAACACAGCGCCACAGCGACCGATTGCGACCGCCCGTGGCTCTGCTCCGATCATCACTCCTCAAGTTCAGCCAATACCGCAACAATTCGAACGCTACCGCCCGGAACAGACCGCAACCGATCGGTTCCCGGTGGGCGTTGAACAGGCACGATTCTCGAACAACCCGACGGGGCCGCGTGGGGCCGAAATCCCATTAGCTCCTGGACAAGCCTTGCCGGGATTCGAAAACTCCGTACCGCCGCTGCCGCCGCGCCTGCCGATCGACCAGCCTGTCCCTCGCGACCGACCACAGTGGGTGGCCCCTGAGCCGGCAGCAGCCCCAACCCCGCCAGCTCCCAATGAGGCCCTGCAATTCTTGATCAAGGCCACCGATTCCGAGGTGTCTCAACTGGTCCCCGGAACCACGGCCACCGAACTGCATTACTACATTGAACGTCACGTTTACCTGCGGTTGCTGTACCTGATGAGCGGCCAGACCGAATGGGCACTGCGACCGATTCCCAACATCCCGGGTGCCGATCAGGAGTTCTGGACCCAGGTCTTGTGGGGGATCCACAATTACTTTGACATGCCCAAAATTCCCGATCATGCCGAACGAGCCGCCCAGACGATTTCGCAATTCAACACGGCCATGCTGCGGTTGAAAGAACGAGCTCCCCTGGAACTGAAGAATGTCACCTTCTGCCACAAGATCGAGGGCTACGGCGAGTACAACACCTATCAGAAGGACGAGTTCACTCCTGGCCAGCGAGTCCTGATTTACGCCGAGATCGGCAATTTTCACTCAGAATTGTCGGCCGAAGGAATTTATCGGACGCGGTTGAAATCGACTCTGCAAGTCTTTAGCGCGGACTCACCCGATGAGCCAGTCGAAGTGAAGACTTATCCCGTAACCGAAGACTTCTGCCGCAACCATCGCCGCGACTATTTCCACAGCTACGTAGTGGATATCCCGGTCCGCTGTGCACGCGGGTCTCACGTGCTGAAGCTGGTCATTGAAGATGAACTCAGCGGCAAGGTGGGAACGTACTCGGTGCCGTTTACCGTGCGGTAGCAGTCAAATAATTACACCACCAGGAACCGGTTGAACTGCCACGGGTCGGTATCGCTCAGCGGATAGTCCGGAAACAGCGTCGCGGAAATATCCTTCTGCATGCCCGGCATCCAATCCACTGGTTGCGACACATACGGTCCCAGGTACTGGCGGGCCAGCCCCATGATTTCTTCGTGCGGCAGATCCTCGGGCAGGCAAACCCCCTGCCGTGGATTCTTGATCATCCAATTGATGGCACCCATCATCGATGCCGCCACTTGCAACGTCGTGGCATTCTGGCCGGGAATGATTCGACGAGCCTCCTCGATGTCCAGCAAACTGCCAGTCCACCAGGCCGTGTAATCGTGCCCCATCAGCAGGCAGCCGAGTTCATCCTTGCCGCTGATGATGTCGTCTTTCAAGATCCGCCACTTCTGCTGCAATTGATAATTGCGCATCCGCAGTTCGTGCAGCGAGGCAATGGCTGCATCGCAGGGGCAGTAGGCATAATGGACCGTGGGCCGATACACGACATGGCCCTGATCGTCTTCCAGCGTCAGGAAGTCGGAGATGCTGAAGGCTTCGCCGTGACGGATCACCATTCCCAGGATTTCCCCCGAGGGAACCCAGGAACGGACCCACGTATTCATTCCGTACCGTGCCAGGCAGATCTGATTGCGCGGTCCCGAGTGATGCAACCGGGCTCCTCGTGGAAGTGATTGCTCGTGCGTGCCCCAACCCATCTCGGCCGGGGCGATGCCCTCTTCATAGAAGCCTTCGACACTCCAGGTATTCACGAATTCATTCACCCGCCGCGGCTGCTTGGTGATCTGCGTATCACGCTCGCTGATGTGGATGACTTTGACACCCGTCAGATACGCCATCTGATCGTATCGCCGATCCTCCAGCGCCTGCTGCAGCGCGGGGGCCCGTGGGTCTTGCGGCTTGTCGGACAGAATCTTCCGCGAGATATCAATCAGCCCCTGCTTGGCGAAATGTGATACCAGGCCCGGATTGGCACCGTGTTCGATGACGGCGGTCGTCCCCTTCTGATTCTGCCAGCCAGCGACGAGTTTTCTGATCGCCATATATCGCACATACAGCGTGCGGTCGATCGTGTGCTGAGAATCGGCATTGGAAAACGGTTCCCACAGCTCCGTGGACGTGTTGATGTAGAGCACTTCCTGGTCGTGACACCAATCCAACAGGTCGATGCAGCCGAGATTCCAGGCCAGATCGATCAGCATGTCGCCGGGCTTCAGATAGCGGGCAAATTGTTCGTCATAATGATCCGGAGTAATTCGCTCCTGCACGTAGTGCACGCCTTGATCGAGCACCGACTTGATCATGGACCGGTTATCGACCATATCGATGACGGTGATCCGATCAGCGGGCATTTCAAGATGCCGAAGCAGCACTGGCAACAGGCATTGCGCGACTCCCCCGCAGCCCAAAACCAGAATTCTGCCGTTGTAATTGATCTTCTGACTCATCTTCACGCACTATCACTTACTGAAATGGACCAGGTACATGTTTTCGAATATCAATGTCGATCGCGATTCTCAGGCTCTGAGGATCGCCGACAGGTTCGCCACCGGGAGACTGCCATTGCATCACTCGAAGACTTGCCGAGTATGAGACCGGGGCTCTATCAAAACAACACAGGTGGTGGATTTTCACAATGGGAAAATCCACCACCTGGAATTGCATCGTCGATTAGAGTCCGGGCGCGATCTGGCTCACGGAGACTGTCAACGCACTACGGAGTCAGCTCAATATCGTAGGTACTGGCACCTTCCTTAAGCTCGTAGGTCAGTCCGCTGGTGGCCTTGTCGCGATATTTTTTTGGGATATCCGCGGGATCGGCCGGCGGCTTGCCGGCGGGGGCCGGAAGCGGAGTGACTGTGACCGCATAAGTCCCGGGCTTTAAGCCACCTCCTGGGCCGGTCATCACATACATGCCGTCATGCCCCACAAAGGCGGTCGCAGGAGGGCTGCCAGCCGCATCTTGAAACACCACCTGGCCCTCTTTCACCGGCTGGCCTTTGAACTTGACCTTACCCATCACATTCCCGAATGTACCGGCGGGAGGAGCGGATGCCGCCGAACAGCCCGCCAACAGCCCACCCAGCAACACCACCAATGCCGTCCGACGAATGATCGATGAACTCGTTACAGCTACCATGTAGAGTCGTCTCCAGATTGGGAATAATGGACCGTTCCTGGGGATGCATTATCGCCCACATCCTGACCAGCAACGTTTAGATTGTGCCAGTTTACACCCCCCGAGAATGATTCGCCACCACACTGCAAATCCGTGTTCAGGTTGGGATGTCCACTGAAACTGCATTGGTGTATGTGAGCTCTGGTGCGGCACGCACGACGACTGATGAAATCGAGCAATCGGTATCGCATTACAGACGCCGAATCGAACGCCTTCGGAGTCAAATGAGACCCGACAACGGCCCCCCTTTGGCGGCCAGGCTGTCAACTCGGCGAGTCACTTCAGGATCCTCAACCAACGGCGGTGCATGATGCGGTTTGATGCGGGCATCAATGATCACCGAGCCGCGGCAACCCCAATGTTTTTGATCGATAAAGCTGCCGATGCCGTATATGTCGGCGGCAGGATTGGACCGCGTGAAGGTCACCCACAAAAAGTTATTCAACGTTCGCGCAGTGAACTCGCTGTCATCGACGACCACAATCAGCGGGAATCCGTCCAATGCCCCGTTGGGCTCCTGCGAATGGGCGAGTTTCTCAGCCGCCAGGTCACGCCCCTCCGCGTCGATCTGAAACCCCAGCCCCTGCACGGCCAAGATTCCGGGCAGACAAACCCGAGGATCACGGAATCCGTCTGGCAACCGCAAATCAGCGGAAATTTCCGTCGCCAATTCGCGCCGTTTGGCTCCCGACGCGGCGATCACCAGTTTCGAACCCTGATTTAAGCCGCTGCCTGAGTAATCCAGGGTGTCCATCGTCGTACGGGTTTGAAAATGAAGATCACGCTGGAAGTCGACCCGTTCGAGCAGATTTTTCAGGAAGGCTGCGATGTCGTGAATGTCGAGGTCCGGCTGATCTTCCTCGGCCAGAATCAACAGATATTTCGCCAGTGACAATTGCCCCTGACCGAAAATTGCGTTCGCCTGCGTGAGCAATTCCTGGGGCATCCGTTGCTTTGCATACGGCACATAGCGTTCGCTGCCGATTGCCAACAATAACGGGTGGACTCCCGCCGCATCGACCGCATGGACGGCCTTCACGCCGGCGATGACGGTCGGAATAATCGGGCCAGTGATCTCATGAATGATCTCACCGAACGACGTATCTTCCTGTGGTGGTCGCCCCACAACTGTAAACGGCCAGATGGCATCGCGGCGATGGTAGACGCGATCCACGTTCAGGACCGGAAAGTCGTGTGCCAGGCTGTAATAGCCCAAGTGATCCCCGAAGGGGCCTTCGGGAAGAAGTTGCTGCGGATCGACTGTCCCTGTGATGCAAAAATCGGCTTCGGCGGGCATCGGCAATCCGTCAGCGGGTTGCACGAACCGTAAAGCTCGCCCCCCCAGAGCCCCGGCGAACAACAATTCCGATAAACCCTCGGGCATAGGCATGACGGCCGAAAGCGTCAGGGCAGGTGCGCCACCCACGAAAATGTTGACTCGGAAGGGCACTCCCTTCTTGATCGCCGCAGCGTGATGCACTCCGATCCCACGATGGATTTGATAGTGCAACCCGATCTGTCGATCCACGGCATATTGGCCTCCCGACAATTGCACGCGATACATGCCTAGGTTGGATTTTCCCAGCCCGGGATGCTCGACGTCTTCGGAATACACTTGCGGCAGAGTGATGAATGCTCCACCGTCCCGCGGCCAACTGACGAGTTGCGGAAGTTCGCTCACCGTCGTCTGGCAGTCCAGAATCGGCCCTCGTCGCACCTTCCGCAACCACAGGTGAGACAGCGATCGCGGAACATCCCGATACCGCCAGGGGTTCTTCCAAAAATGGTTCGGATCGATCTTCAGCTCAACCAGGTGCCGGACCGCTTCCAGCGTGTCGCGAAACAGAAACCGAGTCCGCTCGAGAGTTCCGAACAGATTGCTGACCATTGGAAACCGGCAGTTCTTGACTCGCGAGAACAAGAGCGCCGGCCCCCGAGCGAGATAGACGCGCCGCTGGATTTCGGCCGCTTCCAGATGCGGGT
>JAQGHS010000697.1 GCA_028291605.1 Planctomycetaceae bacterium
CCCTCCAGGATGCGTTCCCTTTGACCTCGTAACCGGTGGTGTCGTCGCTTCGCTCCTCAACCACCGGCTATTAGCTGTGAATCCTCCAGATTCAGAATTCAACCTGATTTCGACCGACTTGGCACGTCCGTCCGTTCACATTAACGTAACTTCAAGACTTGCGCTTCCAGCTTGTATTAGCGAACTCCGCTCGGATTGGACAGCATTGGAAGGGGCATCCTTCTTACTTCAAGTCGCGTGTGTCAGCGACAATGAAAAAACCCTGAGCGGAAAGGCTCAGGGTTAGGGTATTGTCCGAACCGGGGGCTAGCGCCCTGCGGCTGATTGTGCTCAGAAATCGCTGACGTCGATGGTGGAATCGTGGATCAGCCACCCCCGCCGCCGCCACCTCCGCCCCCGCCGCCACCCGAGGTCAGATCCGACGGAGTGCCGCCGACGCCTGTGGTGTTGAAGTTCTGGGGGAACTCGGCGGCGATCGGTGTGTTGATCATGTCGCCGAAGCGGGTCTTTTCTTCCATCGGCAGGGCGTCTTCGTTGAAGCGGACCGTCTTCAGCCGGCTGCCATGATAGATGTCGATTTGCGTGTTCCGCCGGCTTTGCGGTAACCCGAGCAGTTGCTCGAGGGTCATCGCGTCCGAGCCGTTGCTGACGGGCAATACGAGGTTGTCTTCGGCACGTCGCAGGGCCAGGGTCAGGTCGCCTTTGTCTTCGACGATCTTCAGGGCTTTCGCCTGGATCGGAGTCACCGCAACCGTGACAGAACTCCCCTTTTCGCCGAGCACTTTGCCGACCTTGTGACCTTCGTAGGAGATTTCACCGACCGCCAGCAGCTCGACCTTTTCCAGCAAGGTCATGGCCATTTCGGGGTTCCCGTTATGGGGCGACGAGCGATAGATCACGTCGACGACTGAACCCGGCCGGGCAAAACCGGCGACCGCCTGAATGTTCTTAATGGGAATGGAGACGGCTCGGAAGCCAGGCCGCAGGCTGTCGATCACGCTGGGGCCCATGCCTTCCGGGAAGAGATCTTCCGGAAGGAATGCGTCGCCCTTCTTATGTTCTGTCACCAGTGTCCGTCCCACGATCTGCTGGACGTTGGGCATGAACGGCTTCTGGTAGAATCGTGATTTCTTCATGTCGCCTGGCTTGATCATCGTGATCGAGATATCACCAATGGTCAGAGTACGTCCGGCGGGGAGATCATTATTCGCCGTCGGAATCATCACCGAACGGGGCGCATCCTGTTTCTCAACCACAGCGGCCACGGGCGGATTGTGCAGATATTGGCGCACGGCAAAAGCGCCGGTCAAGCCGATTAAGATCGCGAAGATCGCTGCCGCCATGGTTCCAGGACTAAAACGGGCCACGCTTGATCTCCTTAATGACAATACCGGCAAACGGACCGGCTCTGCAGATTCAATTAACTTAATATGTGACGCTGTGTGCTACCGTGCCCAGCGTCAGCTTCCACAGTGTGTTTCAGACTGCGGAAGTCTTTTTATAAGGACTTGTATTGTGTTTTGTTCAGGCGGTGATCCGCGAACGCGGAGTTCCGATTTAAATCGCACTCACTCAAACGCGTCTCGCACCAAATTACTCGGGCGTGCCAGCGATTTCCAGATCCATTCCGGCAGGAGCATTAAATTGTGTGGGATTGCCGAGATTGTTGGTATCGCTGTAACTGCTGGTCACATTGTTCACTGAATAACTGTAGCTCTGGTCGAGAGTCTCGAGGGCCTGCGACACATCACCAAATTGTTGAGTGATTTCGTTCCGCAGTGTCGTCATGCCGACAATCATTCCCAAGGCGACCATCACCACCAAAGCAAACCAGGACGACAATTCAATCGTTCCGCGCTCGTCTTGCCAGAAGATCTGCAACGAATTCGGTGTGTTGAGCGTCCCAGACATAATTCACAATTTCCGGTAACAGAAATACTGGCGAAGAGCAGATGCTCTTCGCCAGTGGGCCCGATTTTAAATTCCACTGGGTGGCGAATCTTTGCGCGGTGCTGAGTCGAGCGTTCTCAAGATTAAGAAAGAATCCTGCGATCAATCGTCTCAGGAACCACCGCGCTCCGAATCGAAACCTTAGTTCTCAACCCCACCGTCGATGGTGGCGGTGCAGAGCTGGAAGGTGTCAGCAACCTGGTTGCCGACTTCGCAGAAGTCTTCGACGTCATCAAACACGGTGCCGGCAACGCTGGCCGAGTGACCGGTCAGACCGGAATAGCTGTAGTCTTGGTTGATATTGCCGATGGCATCGGCGATGTCGTCCAATTCGCTGGTGATCGAGTTGCGGAGGGTGTTGAGACCGACCAACAGACCCAGGACCAGCATCGTGGCGATGAGGACCAATTCAGACGAAACGATGAAACCGGCTTCGTCAGCCATAAACTTCTTCAACATCTTGAAACTCTCCTATGTGGCTTATTGATTCAATTGAATGGAAGTTGAGTAGCGACCACGGCACCTTCCAAAATACAAGCCGGGTCTCGGGACACAACGGGTCCCCGCCTCCGCTTGGCCGGCATGAAGCATCGGCGTCTTATTGCAAACTCCATTCCAATCCCCCCAAGGGGCCGACAATGTTCGATCATTGCGGGGCGGCCTACCGTTCGCATGCGAACCACCGGTAAGAATCCGTGGTTTTCCCTGCAACCGCATCGCCGGAATCGGGATCCAGACGGCTTGTCCAGCCAGGTTGCACGTGCCGAATCGCCAAATGTAAAAAGTAGACGTGAAGTCTGTATGGATTCGTGAACAGGCACCTATACCCCCGATGTCAACCGGGCGCTGCCAATGGAGCGCAATCGGGGGCTGGAGTGTTAACGGCCGTTAACGCTTTTGGAGCGAAGTCCGAGCGTCTGGAAGGGGTTTTCGACCCTTTGCCGAGCCGTCGTAAAGTCCATTCTGGCAATGGGAAATCCCGCCTTCAGACGTTCGCCGAGAAGTCGCAAAATCGCCGCGAACAACGAATGCTGACAGACTCTGAACAAGGGCTGGAATTCACCGCGTGCGACACTTGGGATCACATTGGACTCTGATCTAAAGACCAGTATTCATAAGTCCCGTCGGCGATTACGGCTCTGGGTGGCTGGTGTAGCCGCGTTTCGCCAGAACGCGGGCGAGTGACTGGCGAGGCCCGCACTCTGGCGAGATGCGGCTACGAAACCATCACGGCTTGGCCCGTCGCTGGGCCTCCACCACGATTTTCTGCAAATCAGGGCGTTTCAGTGCGATCGCCCGTTGCAGAGCCCGCTTCCATGTGGCGTCTGCCTCGGCTGTCTGGCCAGCCGCGGTTTGCACTTCCGCCAGAGCGATCCAGACCTTGGGAGCATCGGTCTGCTCGCCCAATTTCTGCAGCATCGCCGTCGAACGGGGCAGGTCGCGACCTTGACCCTGTGGGGCGCGACTGAGGGCCAGCGCGAGCTCCAACTGATTTGTCAGACTGCTGGGGGCCAGTTTGGCGGCACGTGTGAATTTCTCGATGGCGATCCGGGGTTTTCCCGCCAGCATGTAGGTGCGAGCCTGATCGAGACACAAGACGTCACTGGTCGGTGCGTCGAGTTCCGCCAGCTCGAATTCGTTGATTGCTGCCGGATAATCCTTCATTTTGGCGAGGGTATTCGCCAGGTTCCACCGCATCCGCAGGTGTTCGGGGGCCGATTTGAGACCTTGTCGGAACTGAGCCGCCGCGGCTTCCAGTTCACCCCGTTGCAGCAACAAGGCTCCCAAATCGTTGTGGGCCGAGGTGTAATCAGGGGCGATCTCGAGGGCCCGGCGGTATTCGGCCAGGGCGAGGTCCTCCTTCCCGGCAATTCGCAGGGACCGGGCGTGTAAACACAGGGCAATGTGATTGTCGGGAGTGACCTGCAACGCCTGCTGCGACAGGACCAGGCTGTTTCGCCAGTACCCGGTTTGCTGCCAGGTCAATCCGCACATCACAGCGACCAGGGCGATTCCCAGCACGCCTTGATAGCGCGAACGATTGGCTGAGTCCGGCCAGCAGGCGAGCACAGCGCCAGTTGCCGCCCACGCTAAACCGATCAAGGGAAAGTACATATAGCGATCGGCCATCGCCTGGTTGCCGACTTGTACCAGGCCGATCATCGGCACCAGCGTTCCCAGAAACCACAGCCAGCCTAACAGGATGCTCCCGTGGCGGTGACGCAGCCGCCAGGCCAGGACGCTGACGGTGACGAGCAGGATCGCAGCTAGGACCACTCCGCCGGAATCCCAGCGGTTCATCGAGTACGGATAGAAGGCCGCCAGCCGGGTCGGCCAGAACGATTTTTGCAGATAGGTCCCGTAACTAACGCAGCTATTGGCCAACCGCTGGACGAGGCTGAATCTCTCTAGGGACGCCACCGCACCCCCTTCACGCTGCGCAATGACCGTGATGATCGACGAACTGATCGTCAGCAACCAGAAGAGCCATTTTTCCAGGAAAACCTTCGTAAAAGTACTAAGCGAGGACCAGCGTTTCAGCGGCCAGTAGTCGAGCACCAGCAGCAGGCAGGGCAACGTGACCAGCAGCGGTTTCGCCGTCAGACTGAGAGCAAACCAGCCGCAACTGACATAACGCCGCCAAGTTTCGCCGGTCTGTATGCCGCGGACATACGCCAGCAGCGCCAGCAGTCCAAACAACGTGGCGAGGACATCCTTACGTTCGGTGATCCAGGCCACCGATTCGACATGCAGCGGGTGGACTCCAAACACGGCCGCAACAAACAGGGCTGGTCCCCAATCGAGACTCAACCGACGCAATAGCGTGAACAGCAACAGCGTATTGGCGATATGCAGCAGCAAATTGGTGAGATGAAAGCCCCACGGCCGCAGACCGAAGAGCTGATAGTCCAGCATCAGCGAAATCCAGGTCCCGGGATGCCAGTTGGCGCAGTCGAACGACGTCCAGGCACCGGTCAGCGATTTCCACGACAGGCCACCTAGCACGAGCGGATTCGCCGTGACGTAGAACGGGTCGTCATAGCTGAGAAAATCGGCCCACAACACGCGAATGAAGGTACATGCCGTCAGAATTCCGAGCAGCACGAGAGCGCCAGTATCGGACCGGAAAAAGGCGGCCGGCGAGGTCTGCGGTTTTGTTGTAGGGCTATCAAGCATCAGGCGAGCGTCCGGCGCCGTTAAACAATTACGGGGCGGATGGTTGTCAGCGACAGTCACATCAGGGACAGCGACCGTCTCACAAAGTGATCAGCAACAGGAAGACAAATCCCGTAATTCCTTATCGGAATAACGAACCAAAAACGTCTAAAAACCAGCCCTTGTGCACTTCTTTGTGTCCTTCGTGACCTTCTGTTAAAAAAGTTTTGGAACAGAAGGTCACGAAGGACACAAAGAAGTGCAAGGCAGACGATTCGCCCGACTCTGGAGAATCAGGCTACAGACTAACCCGGGAACCAGCGGTCTCGCAGCTTGAGGGCCGGTTTTTCAATCACATACGACGAAATGATTCCGGCCACGATGGAACTCATCAGTGACAAAAACACCCAGCTGACCAGATCGGCTCTGATACCACAAGCTTTCATGACGATTGGCAGCCAGGTATTCGCGACCAGG
>JAQGHS010000726.1 GCA_028291605.1 Planctomycetaceae bacterium
CATTCGCACCAGCTGCCGGTCCGCTCAACAGGCCCCCAGTACTGGCCGATCTGGCCGTCCCTGTGGCTGTCGGATTGATGCCACCGAGGGATCCAGCGCCCACCGCAGCATTACTGCCTACACCCGTCCCAGCAGCAACTTGTCCGAGCCCGCCAACGCCGATGGCCGCCGCCGAATTCGCTCCCGGAGCTTGGATCCCAGCTACTGGAGGATTCAATGAACCTCCCTCTGAATTTCCTGGAAGAATTCCCGCCGGGTTAGTAATCAGGTTATCGGAAGGAGGATTAATCATAGGAGACTGCAGGCCTGCATTTTTTCGAAGGGCAGCAGCAACTGCCCCACGGTAGCTCGCCATAGCGGCTGCCCAAGCGCTCGCTCTGTCAAGAGGGGTGAACCTTGCCAACCGATCTACTTCGGGTTCCTGATGCTTTCCATTCTTCATCGCGCTGGAATGACTTAGTGAGCGACCAGGCTGGGCGCTGGCAATCGGCGCCGCAATATCTCGGGCGTCTTTTGCATTCGTATTAACGTAACCATTGCGCGTTGCGTCAGGTGCGAACGATCTGATGTTGCGCAACAGCCGCTGCCGTTCAAAGATCGTGTGGCGAGTCATTTTCTGTATTTCTGGATCGATCACATGGTCCGCGCCGAATTCGTTCCAACCGATCTCTTCTTGCAGTAGTATGGCAACGCGCGCCGCAAGCCCACAATCGGTATAAGCTTCATCAAGAACAGGTTCTTCAGTAGCGTTCCTGTTCGAACGGACCGCTGGGGCCAGCGGTTCATCTTCTGCCCGAGTCTCATGACGTACAGACCGGGTGAAAGAGCTCACACAGGCCAGTAATGCCCCGATAAGTAATATTCTTTTCCACATGATGACCTCGTCGTAGTTCGACTCAGAATTGTGATCGTTCGTGTATTTTGAACGAGGGAACCTACCCTCACGTCGTGAACGGCGAGCTGGCAGTTTCGCCGAACGCGACGGTGTTAAATTAGACGTCTCATGAGCGGCCCTAAAGAAGAGGTCTTGGGCAGCCCAAATAATCAATGAGAACCGACGCCAGCCGGTTCTGGGATTCCCGGCAGTATCCATCGACTACCCGATGCCGTAAGCACGGCTGTGATAGGAGATCACGATAAAATTCGATTAACGCAAAACATGCGCCGTGGCAGCTCATTTTCGACCGCGTCCGCAAAGTGATTTGGGTCGCAACGCAGCGCACTGATTAAAATGGACCGCTGATATTCTCATGCCCCAGCACCACCCGCACGTGCAGGAAAGAAGGTGATCGCGCGGCAACCTGACCGCCAGACGGTCAAGCAACCGACACCACCGACTCACGGACGTAAGATTAGCTAGCTCCGGCAAAATGGGCGATTAGATTGAGAGGTATAACGCGCACGACCGCCGTTGTTATCTGGCCTCCGTCGTCTGCCTCTTTAATTCGCCACTTCGGGGCTTATAAACATGTCTTACTCTATGCTGGCGGCTAGCAACGACCTTCTATCCCCGCTTCGATTTGTCCTCTCCGGCTTTCACGGATGCGGTAGAGATGGCGGCGGTGCCTTCCGGAACGTCGAGCTCTGCGATTTGCTCCAAAATATCGTTCGGTCGGATTGGCTCCTCCAATGATTTGCAGACGCCGGCGCGCAAGTCGATACCCGCTTTCTCACATAGCAATCGCAATAACCGCAGCTGTTCGGTATTTTCTTGCTCCGCCAGGAGATTGACTTGCAAATCGAGCTGATTTCGACGTTCGCTGAGCCGAGCCTGTCGATTCTCGCTCATTAGGATGACCGGAGTGGCAAATGCCGCCTGAAATGAGAGGACCAGATTCAGTAGCACAAATGGATAAGCGTCCCATCGTTGCGGACCAAGGACATTCCAAATCATCCACATTACGAGCAAGGCACTTTGGATCATAAGAAACGTCCAACTTCCCACCCATTTCGCCGCCTGGTCAGCTAGTTGTTCGCCAAATGTTCGGGAGTTGATGGAAGCTTCCTCCATCCGGGCGATCGCTTCCACATTTTGCCGAGTCACTTCTTGGATTGGTCGATGATCTGGCATAGTCTACCTGTCTGCATATCACCACATGCGCCTTTGAAACAAGTCTACGATCTTCGAGCAGGCGATTGTGTCATCCCTTCGAGCGGATCGGAATAAAGCCTCTGTCTGAGGCTTGGGACGCAAAAGAGTTGCTACCCGGATGAATCTTTAGGTGCCGACGTTTTTAGCAGTTGGAGTATCGTCCCGGTACCGTTTTTCACTTGGCTGACGGAACAGGCCTTCGGCTTCTTGTCTGGTCTCCAGCGAATCAATTGGGTGCCGTGACGAAAGCGGTCGCCGGTGAAGTGATCGTAGCCTACCTCTACGACCAGCTTGGGATTCAATGGCTCCCATTCTTTTGCCTCGCCACCATTCCAGCGGCTCGGCCCACCAGGCGACCGGCCATTGAAACCGGCTCCACCCTTCAACGGTTCAACGATTTCTGTGATTCGCTGGCGTTCGCTCGCCTTAAAACTCGACGTGAAACCAACATGATTCAGACGTCCTTCCGAGTCGTATAAGCCGAGCAGCAATGAGCCGACTACCCGTTGCTCTTTTAAGTAACGAAATCCCGCCACAACACAATCGGCCGTGTGGTGATGTTTAATCTTTTGCATCCCGTTACGGTTGCCCGAACAGTATGGTAGGTCGAGGCGTTTGGCAACGATTCCATCTAGATTGCCCCCTTTCGCCTCGAACCATTTGCGTGCATCCGCGATGTTTGTCGTGGCCGGTGAGAGTTGGATGGCGGAATCTGTTAAAAGCTGCGTCTCAGCAAACTTTTCCAGCTTCGCACGACGACTCTTCAACGGTAGTTCTAACAACGATTTACCGCGTGCATCAGCTAGCAAATCAAAGACGATGAGCATCGCGGGGTGCTCGCTAGCGAGCTTCTTGACACGGCTCGCAGCCGGGTGGACGCGCATCAAGAGATCGTCAAAAGACAGTCGTCCGGCAATCGGGATCACGATCTCGCCGTCGATCACAAATTGCTTGGCTCTGATTTGCGTGATCCGGGCCACGATGTCTGGAAAATAGCGGGCCAGTGGCTGACCAGACTTCGACTGCAGATAAACATCCTGGTCGTCTCTGAAAATCAAACAGCGAAAGCCATCCCATTTGGGTTCATACTGCCATTCGACTCCGATGGGGGGCTCCGCAACTGGCCGTGCTTCCATCGGCAATAGCGGCGGTTTAATCTCAAGTGCCATAACTGCACCGTCTCGGGCCACGTAATTGCATTTGTTCTCGTCATCAACAGGCGACGTTTACTGTCCCGAATGATCGCCTTTGTCGCCCTGGCCTTTCTTGGCGACCGTCTTGGCCTTTGTGCGCCGATCCTGCGTTAAAGAACGCCCTACGTCATCACTCTCGGCAAATTGTCCCGCTGCATCGCGGCGAACGTAGCGTTTGTCGTTTCCAGTATCAATCAATTCACGTTTTGCACTACTTGCCGCTCGTCCTGAAGATGTTTTCTTGGCAGTCATGGGATTAACTCCTTTATCGTGACTAAGGTGACGTGACTAACTTAAAACGCCCAGCTTTTTCAACGTCTTGATGGGTGTGGAAAGGCTTTGTCGGACTGCGGTGAGTTCTTTCCAGGGATCATTTGCCACTGTGGATAATCGAGCGATCGCGTTGCGAATCGTGAAGTGGTTGGAGTGAATCTCCGGCGAGAGTTCGTCCCACGCCAGCGGCATCGAGACTGGTGCTCCGGGGCGTGCGCGTGGTGAAAATGGAACAATCGCTGTCGCTCCCCGTCCGTTGCGCAGATAATCCAGGAAGATCTTGTTCGTTCGGGCCGCTTTGGACATATTCGACGTATATTGCTGTGGTGCAACTCCGACGATCGCATCGGCGACAGCTTTGCAAAAGGCTTTGGCCTCATCCCAGTCGTGTCGCCGCTCAATCGGAACGACTAAATGGAGTCCCTTGCCGCCAGTCGTTTTGACGAAACTCTCCAGCCCCAAGTCCTGCAGAAATTTACGAACTTCTCTCGCACTCTCAATGACGCGTGGCCATGTTACTTCGGGACTAGGATCCAGATCGAAAATCAATCGATCAGGGCGTTCCAGCTTGTCTTCTTGTGAACCCCAGGCGTGAACTTCCAATGCGCTAATCTGGGCCAGCGAAATTAATCCGTCAACGTCATCGATCAGGACATAGTTCTCCGTCTTGTTGGACTCACGGATGGGAATCTGACGAAAGGTGTCCGGGGTTCCGATGCCAGGGTGCTTCTGATAAAAGCTCTCTTTACCAAAACCGTCGGGACATCTCACCAGGACCAGCGGGCGATGCTTGATGTGCGGCAGGATCCACTGAGCAATACCTCGATAGTAGGATGCCAGTTGGAGCTTGGTAATGTTTTCTTCGGGGTACAAGAGCTTATCGGGGTGCGTGAGTCGCACGCCGGCTAATGTTTCCGAAGCGGAGTCATAGTCAGCCCGAATATCGATTTCATTCGCTGTTGGCTTAGCGATGACCTTTTTCCGGCTCGATTTCGTCTTACCGGCACTTGCTGGCTGAGATCGTTTGCCCCCCGCCTTGTTTTCTGATGGCGTCGTAGAAGTGCGATTAGCGGACTTTCGCTCGGACTTTGTGGTCGACTTGGAATTCGATGACCATACCCTTTCTCGAACGTTCGCGATCTCAGCGAGATCTCGGCCGGAAACGACACTTAGTGGCGACTGAACAAGAATGTCCCCTTTGGAGGCGGGCTTGGCCTGTTGGTCCTTCTCTTTGATCAATAGCCATTGCGGACTCTTGCCGGATTCGCCGAGATTAGTTCTGATCAAAGTCCAGCCGCCGGTCAGCTTCTCGCCGTGGAGCTGGAACTTGAGTTTACCCTGCCGATACCCCTCATGTGGATCACCGATCGGCTCCCAACTTCCGGTGTCCCACAGCATCACGGTACCGCCACCATACTCGCCTTCCGGAATAATGCCTTCAAACCCTCCGTATCCGACTGGATGGTCCTCCACCTGCATGGCCAATCGTTTGATTGACGGGTCAAGACTAGGTCCCTTGGGAACGGCCCAACTCTTGAGCACGCCATCGAGTTCTAGCCGAAAATCATAGTGGAGGTGTGACGCGTCATGCTTTTGGATGACGTACGACCAACCCGTTTGCCTTGAGAGCTTCGCCTCCGGCTCGGGCGTCTTATCGAAATGCCGCTTTCGTTGATACTCGACGAGCGCCACGGTATCTGCCCCGCGTTTTAAGATATCACACTCCAACCCCGTTGAAAAACCCGTTTGCAAATGACGTTCCGGAGAACACGGTATTTGTGGCTGGCCGGACGTCTTTCATTCCCGTAGCCCGTGCCAATTCCATCAATATGAATTTTTGACGAAAATCTTTGAACGGCGATCTGTCAAATTGATCGCGCGTCACTCGTTGCAACTCTGCGGTCTCCAACTTCGGTCCACCAAGCAAAGGATTATTGGAAAAAGTAAACCGTGGTATGACGCTTGCGTATTTCTCGATTTCCCGCCCTGCGCCGGAGCGGCTTCTACATGGAGGCGCCATTTCAACAAGGGATTGACAACACAAAGTCCTAACCCTTGGAGAAATGACATGGCGATGCACGCCTCTTGGAAGGGTCATCTTAAAATCAGCCTGGCATCTGTTCCCGTACAGGCATTCACAGCCGCCGCCGGTACGGACAGTTCGGAGATCAACTTTAACCAACTCCATAAGCCGTGCAAAAATCGAATTCAGTACAAAAAGTTCTGCCCCATCCACGGGGAAGTACCCATGTCCGAGATTGTTTCGGGTTACGAGTATGCGAAGGGGCAATATATCGTCATCGAGAAAGACGAATTGGCGGCGATTGCCTCGGACCTGGAAAAGTCCCTCACGATTGAATGCTTCGTTCCACCCGACAGCATTAATCCGGAGTATGGTGCAGGACAGACCTATTACCTCATCCCGGACGGTCGCGTCGGGCAAAAGCCGTATTCCCTGATCAATGAGGCATTAACACAGTCGAATCTGCACGGTATCGGAGAAATGGTCATTTCACGCAAGCAACGACTCGTGCGACTAAGGACGTCTGATAAATTGATTGTCGTCGACGTCCTGCACTATCAAGGCGAGGTCCGGCCTGCAGTGGAATTCACAGCAGACGTGCCGGCTGTCGCTGTCGCGGCCCAAGAGATTAAGTTGGCTAAGTCGCTGATCGAGCAGATGCAGCAACCTGAGTTCGAAGCCAGCCAATACGCAGACGATTACTCGGCCCGGCTTCGCACGTTGATCGAGGCCAAGCTCAAGGGCAATAAGGTTGCCGTCCCGCAAACCGCGCAGCCTGATGTGATCAATTTCATGGAAGCGCTCCAGCGCAGCGTTAAGGCTGTGAAGCTGCCAAGTAAGAAGGCGGTGGAAAAAGCTAGCGTACCGCTTAAGACGACCGCGCGCCGCACGGCCGCGCCCAAGAAGTCTTCACGCACCAAGACGGGATAACGCGTCTCGTTCATTTGGTGACCGAAAGGAAACCACATGTCACGATCTCCGATTACATCCTTGCCCCCGTTTGACCCTGAAACCAAGTCGGTCAACGTGATTATCGAAACTCCTCGAGGTTCTCGAAATAAATTCACATTTGACCCAGAGCTTGGTCTTTTCACGCTAGGTTCAATTCTGCCTGCAGGGGCGACGTTCCCGTACGATTTCGGTTTTGTGCCGGGGACTCTTGGCGAGGATGGCGACCCCTTGGACGTCTTGTTGATGATGGACTGCCCGGCATTTCCCGGATGCCGCGTAACTTCCCGGCTGATCGGAGTTATCGAGGCGGAGCAGGTCGAAGATGGCAAGAAGGAACGTAACGATCGCTTGGTGGCTGTCGCGACAGAAGCTCACGAGAACCAGGACTTGAAGACCCTAAAAGAAGTCAATTCGCAGCTACTCAAAGAGCTGGAGCATTTCTTTGTGTCTTATAACCAGATGCGAGGCAAGGAATTTAAGTTGCTTGGCCACCGGGGGCCTACGCAGGCGAAGAAACTTCTGGATCAAGGAATCGCCCTCGCCAAGAAAGCTACGTCGAAATGAATCCATCAAATGTCTTCGAAATCGTTGTTGGTTCTAATGCTCCTGCCTCGCCATTAGGACTCGGGCAGATCGCGGCCAGAAGTGTGGTCGTTTACTTGATGGGATTGTTCGCCATCCGAATTGGAAAGAGCCGCCTGCTGAGCCGTGCCAGCGCGATGGATGTCTTGCTCGGGTTTATGCTGGGGGCCATCTTGAGCCGCGCAATTAGCGGTGCAAGTTCACTGTCGAGTGCCTTCGTCGCCACAGTGACGCTCGTGGGTCTGCATTGGTTACTGTCCAAGCTGACTAGCCTGTCACATCGCTGGGGCCTTTTGATCAAAGGCCATGAATATCCATTAGTCTCAAATGGACAAATCCTTTGGGACAACCTGCGCCGATCGCATCTTTCAGAAGCAGATCTCAGAGAACAGCTAAGGCTGAATGCGAATATCGATGATCCGAAGTTGGTCATGTCGGCATATAAAGAAAGAAGTGGCGAGATTGGCGTGGTTAAACAACCTGCCAAGCCGCATATCGTTGAAATACGCGTCGAGGATGGCGTACAACTTGTTCGCATTTCGCTGACACCCGGCTCATCCGATGAGCCAATGTCTAGGAAGCATTCATGACATCAGCAATGCGTAACTTGCTCGGCTTTTCAGAGACTATTCGGCGAAACTGGCTGTCTCTGGTTCAGACTGCTGTAAATCGAAGGCGTATCAAATCGCCCCCAAACCATTTAGAACATGTGGACTCACTTGAGGCGTACGGGTCTAACCATTTGAAATGGACAGCAGCCCGATAAGACCGCCTCCATCACAAAACGAATGGCGCTTTTCCGAAACCACCGTCCCCATAACATTATTGTGCGGGTCATTTTTTCTGAGGAGTCATATGATGAAACAAACTCAAGGAATGCCCGAGGTTCAAGGGGCATCATTATTGAAAGAAGACTATGACCCACAATCCATTACCTGACAAACCCACAGAGGAACAACATGAGTTGAGAATTACGAAGAAGCCAGAACCGAAACAAGGCGATGTGGAGGTAGAAGCGGGAGCAAGTGGAGCGATTCATGAGATAGAGCTTGAAGGCGAATCCGAACAAGTTCCAAATAGACCCCCAAAGAATCGGGACGCAAAGGACGCGTGAAGCCGCTTCTGTGAATTATTTTTGGTCGCGGGTCTACACGCTGGTTGTTTCTTTCCTGTTCGCGAGATGGCCAGAAGAACGGTACTCACAACTCGGGCTGTGTCAGGCCCTATGCATTTCAATCCGTCTATCCGGGACCGTGCACGCCGGAGCGATTATTTTTCGACACAGGACTTCACCCAAACGGCATACTTCAACAACTGACATTCGTCTAGCTCCATGTTGGAGATGTCTCCAGCCCAATCCGGAAGCGCAGAACTGCAAGAACGGATACTGAGATGACAGAGCCTGGAGATTTTCGTATCTCATCCAAGAATGCGGAGCCTGCACTACAGGTCGATATCCTACTAGTGGACGCTAAAGTACCAAGTGATGCGGATTATCAACGCGGTCATCGACGAAGGACGCAGGACACGTGACATCACGGTCAGATCTGTGTCAGTTTGCCTGGTTGCTGATGGCTGATGGTCAAATCGATCATCGGCGCCGCGAAGCCAAGTGGGGTATAAAAGAGCGACAATACCAAGCCTTGACATGTGCAGGGGGGTGCCAAGCCGTCGCGGAAACGCGAGCCCGCATCATGATCGAAGGAAATGCAAAAAAGAAGGCCCCCTCGGAGCCTAGCCTAGGGGGCCTTCCGTCTCAGTACACCTGAATCAGGTGACGTTGACTGACTTCGTCGCTGTATTGCTTTCCAAGCCCGTATCGTCCGTAATTCGGAAACTGATCGTCCGTGGGCCGGGCTGTGAACCTGTGCCTCGGAAGATCACATTCTGCATCACGACTTGCACCCGGTCCTGGGTGGCGTTCGAATTAAACTCGATATGCAGCGGCGAACCATGCAGTCCACCCGTAACGGACCCAATCACCTCATGACCGATCCGCAATTGGCCGCGTCGGGCGTTGACCAGTCCTCGGTTCGCGCCCACTCGGCTGAACCCGAGCGTATCTCTGCGACCCAGTCCCGAGACAATAGCGACATCCAGATGTCCTCCAGAGAAGCTCGGGGAATCCGTGTCGATCAGGTCGATGGCCGGATCGATGACCGTCTTCCGATGCTTCCGGGCTTCCGTGGTGCCCGCCGAAGTTACGATAATCGGAGCTTCACCCTGGCTGTTCACCGTGAGATTCACAGTGGCGATGTTGCCATTAGTGCTACCGTCATTTGCCCGGTAAGTGAAACTGTCGCTGCCGTTAAAGTCCGCATTCGGCGTGTAGACGAACGAGCCATCGGAGTTGAGAACTACGGTGCCGTTCGATGGGGGTGTCACTAAGACCGCCGTCAATGGGTCCCCATCAGGATCTGTGTCATTGGCGAGGACGCCGGTCGCCGGAGCGACCGTCAGGACTGAGTCCTCGTTGATGAAGTACGCATCATTCACAGACAGCGGTGCATCGTTCGTGTTGGTCACCGTCAACGTGACGGTCACGGTATTGCTGTTGGCCGTTCCATCATTCGCATGATAGGTGAATGAGTCCCCACCGCTGAAAGTGCTGGTCGGCGTATAAATAAATGAGCCGTCCGGATTCAGAGTGAGCGTTCCATTCGCAGGGCCATTGTCCAGCTCTGCGGTGAGAGTGTCACCATCGGGATCCGTATCATTGGCCAGCACTCCAGTGGGAGCAAATGCCACCACAGGCGAACCCTGGCTCGTGGTGTACGAGTCGGGTACGGCGACCGGCGGTCCATCGTTGACTGCGGCCACGGTCAATGTCACGACAGTGGGTGCGCTGTTACTCGTGCCGTCGTTCGCGTGATAGAGGAAGGTATCTACACCGTTGAAATTAGAACTGGGGGTGTAGGTGAACGACCCATTGGGATTCAAGGACAAGGTACCATGAGTGGGGCCGACGTCCAGGATGGCAGTCAACGTGTTGCCGTCGATATCCGTGTCATTCACGAGGACTCCATTGGCGGCGTTGACGGTCAATACAGCGTCTTCGTTCGTGGCATAGCTATCGGGCATGGCCACCGGCGGAGCGTCGTTCACGGCGGCAATTGTCAGCGTAACGATCGTGGGCGGACTGTTGGACGTTCCATCATTGGCATGATAGGTGAACGTGTCCACTCCATTAAAGTTGGCATTCGGCGTATAGACGAACGAGCCATTTGGATTCAACGTCAGTGTGCCATGGGTGGGTCCGATATCCACGATGGCGGTCAGCGGATCGCCATCCACATCGGTGTCATTAACGAGGACGCCATTGGCGGCATTGACCGTCAACACTGTGTCTTCTGTCCCCGTATAGGTATCTGGCAGGGCAACCGGCGGTGCATCATTGACGCTCGCGACCGTGAGCGTCACGACGGTCGGAGCGCTGTTTCCCGTCCCATCGTTCGCATGGTAGATGAAGGTATCGGCACCATGGACGTTGAGTCCGGGCGTGTAAGTGAAGGACCCATTCGGGTTCAAGGTCAGTGTGCCGTGCTGCGGGCCGACATCCAGAATAGCGGTCAGCAGATCACCATCGATGTCGGTGTCGTTGGCCAGCACCCCGCTCGCGGCCGTCACCGTCAACACGGTGTCTTCTGTGGCCGCATACGTGTCAGGCATAGCGACCGGCG
>JAQGHS010000742.1 GCA_028291605.1 Planctomycetaceae bacterium
CGACGCCCTCACCCCGAGTGACACCTAACTGGACACGACGCGAGTCGCGAGCCAACCCTGTTTGAATCCGCCGGAGGTGGGGCACGGATGAGTTTCTAGGAGAGTCTGAAGCACGCTCGACGCTGGCCACAGCCCAGAGCGTGAAGGTTGAAACACCTCAGCGACGTACACGCCTTAGTGTACCGGTTTGTTTGGACAGCCGCCGAGATCGTAAGGTCACCGCGGCCGAACCCTCGATAGATGTTTGGTGGGTCGCACCGGCCAGAGTTCAACTCACAGGGCCGGGCGTCATGACACCGTTTGTAGAACCACACCGAAGCGCTACGCAACCAGAACGAAGTCAGAACTCCGTCTACGAAATGTGTGGGGAAACTTTTTCATAATTCCTCACTGCGCTCAACGTGCGCTCTCTTGACAGCGTAGGGCCATATAGATGTTAGGCAGCTACTGCGACTCCATGTATTCGATGTACTCGCCACACATAGGGCACGACAGTTTTGTAACGCCGCCATGAAGAAACAAGAGCATCGCAAGATTGGTATGACCGTGGAGCGCCGCCAATGTCGCGAGCAATTCCTGCGAATCCGATGGTTGCCAACTGCTGTGCCCCAAGGCCTCCGCAGTCAATCGCATTGCATCCAAGTTTGCGGCTAGATACTCGGCTCGTAACGCTTCGGGAATTTGAAGATCGCTTTGTGGATAGGTTGCCCTTGCCGCTGCAACCGTGCCGACAATCGTCAGTGGCCAGACCCACCTCCTGACGTCGATGCCGTGAACAATATCAACCAAATGTGGAACCGCGAGGTAGGCCACTGCTCCAACCGTGAACTGGTGGCAGACTTGGTGGTACAGTTCGGGGTAAACTGAATCATCACCCGCCCCAGCCTGGCGAAGGAGCTTCACCGTAAGTGCGCTATTCATGCCACTGCTGGCCGGTATATTTATCCACAGCGGCGAATCAAGATCGAGCATATCTCCATTCCGAACCGCCTAACGCTAATGGTCACCGGGTTGCGGCCAGTGACGTTGAATTCAGATTCCGGCCGGCCCGCAACTCCGGTGCACCATCTGGTTATCCGATTGCTTAAGTTCAGTCACGCGGAGCACCCACGACGGTTTTCAAGTCTAGGTCGACAATGTAGCCGACAGGGCCAAGCAGTTGGTATACTTTATATGTCAACTGCTGTTCGGGAGTTACAAGGTACGTCGATCCGCTTCTATGGACGACGTGCACAATTTTCTGAGACGCGTCTTCTCCGACGCGGGCGTTGTATAAAGAGAATATGCTTGCGACCGTTGAATCAGTTGCGCCTGTTACGATTGGACCGTCGGAAGGTCGTGTGATGTTAACTAGGTCGCCTTGGAGTGTCACACCGGGTTCAAGCGTTCGACTGCACCCGGCTAGGTGGGTAACGGCCATGGAGAGCACAGCAACGCGACAAAGTAGTGGCGACATAGGGCGTTCTCAAGTGCGATTGCAACGGGGATTAATGATAGCCGGTCAGTCGGATAACGCCCAGGTTAACCCGCGTTGTGCCGCGCGAGTGTACGTTGTTTTTACGCAAAACCCACCCGCGGCACAATGTCGGGTTGAATCGCTTGTTAGGCCAGAAAACGGCGTTCGACGCGCAGCGTGCCTACCGTTAAGTTATGTCGATGGGTCCAACTCGTTGTCTGTGGCGACAAATCTCTTGCCATCGTGAATGAACGTGATCTGAGTTCTCTTTGCTATTCGACTGCTATTTAAATACTGCGTAATATGCACCCGAATAGAATTGGTCGTTTCGTCAAACCGACAATTGACCACGGTGCCGCCGGCCGTGCTGCCGCCCCCCGTGACGAATGGATGGATCACATAACTTTTCCAATCTGCGTGACGATGCCCCACAACCGAGATGTGGGTGCGAAAGGTAGGTTGGCCAAAGTACGTGGAATACTCGAGCTTAAGCAGATCTTGGTAAATGCGCTCTTGCCCCATACCGTCCCAACCAGAGTCCGGGAGCAAGTAGGGTGGATAACAATACGCACCGGTGTGTCCCGTAATCCAGTGTTCCGGCTTCCAATCGACAGTGATTTCGGCACCGTTAACCGTGATTCGCTCGGATCCCGGGGCGATCCCCAGCGCGAAATACATCAGACACAATGACGCAACACCGAAGGCGATACCGAGGAACGGATAGAAACAGGTCTGCCAGGAGTCGCGTGGTTTGTGCATCGGAATGAAGTGCCTAACAAGGATTCATCGCGATAATCGCGGATATTCCGCGGACGGCAAAGGTGTTAGCCGCGCGACGTTGTCGCTAGGCTAAACTGCCCACGCGACCAGTGCAATACGGACCGCTGCATAAAACATCGTGTCATGCCCGATTGACGCCAGGGTTCAATAAAAGGTGGCTGTCGCACAGTCGAATCCGGACGTTTCACTTGACCGGGGCAAGGGACAATCGTCCCTGCGAAACGATTGATTCCGTCAATTGCAGGGTAACTCAGGTTGCATTCGCAACTTAGGTCTCCAAGCCGCATCTCTGGTCGGGTTGGAATCGGCTGCGAATCTGCGCGCCGGTTCGAGGGCGCACACCCCTTTGAGATTGCGTGGGAACCGCGTGGATCGCTGGAATTTGCCTGTCTGACGTCTTCTGGAGCGACCTCAATGCCTGGAATTTGCCCCGTTTCGTAAATTCGCTGGCTGCGGCGGGGTGCTGTAGAACAGAGTCGGCAGCGTTGGATTTCTGC
>JAQGHS010000387.1 GCA_028291605.1 Planctomycetaceae bacterium
GCCAATCGCCGAGATGGTCGGATCATTGGTCCGCTGCTTCTTGTCGATCTTCACAAATCCCTTGGCGTCGAGTTCCACCTTGGTATTTTCCAGACCTAGATCACGGCTGTTCGGACGACGTCCCACAGAGACCAGGACGCGGTCAAATGTCTGCTCCGGAGTGACACCTTCACCCGCCAGCTTGGCCACGATTCCCTGCGGAGTCGCCTTCAGGCTTTCAACCTTGGTGTTGAGGAAAATGCCGCCGGTAAACAACGCCTGCAACCGCTTCTGCAACGGTCGCACGAGGTCACGGTCGGCCCCCATCAAGATTCCCGACAGCAGCTCAACGACGGTGACTTCAGACCCCAGGGCCGCGTAGACCGAGCCCATCTCGAGACCAATATACCCACCGCCGATGACCAGCAGTTTCTTGGGAATATCGGCCAACTCCAAAGCACCGGTCGAATCCATAATCCGTGAATCGCCGAGTTGAAACGGTGGCGGCACAATGGGCGACGAACCGGTCGCGATAATCGCATGATCGAAGGTCAGCGTATCCGACGGGGGTGCCGGCAGCCCCGGCACTTGATGCAGCTTCAAGGTCGTGGAATTCAAGAACGAAGCCCGAGCCGTAATGGACTCGATCTTGCGCACCTTATTGAGCTGAGTGACACCATCAGCCAGCTTGTCGATGACACTGTTCTTAAAGTTCCGAACAGCCGCCAGATCAATCTGCGGAGCCCCAAACTTCACCCCGGCGTGTTCGGCTTCTTTGGTCTCAGTAATCAGCTTAGCCAGATGCAACAAAGCCTTGGACGGAATGCACCCCCGATGCAAACAAACCCCACCCAGCTTCGCTTCCGCATTAACGATGGTGACCCGATACCCATGATCAGCAGCATGAAAAGCCGCCGGATAACCACCCGGCCCGCCACCAATCACGACGACATGCTTTCCCGCCCCAGATGCCTCTTCCATTACTCAACCTCAATTGGTTTTGAACTGTTAGCAACCGATCAGATTCCGGTCGTCTCTACCAGTTAGATTAAGAAGAGTTTTTTAGCCACGGATTGACACGGATGAAACACGGATTGGATCATCCTTTGGCGAGTGTCATTCAATCAAACTCTAGCCGGACGGACTCTCAGCAACCTTGCCTTAATCCGTGTTTAATCTGTGTGAATCCGTGGCTAAAAACTCTTCGTCATTTTGAATTAATAAACAAACCGCTTGAACGCAACTTTCGACTTACCAAAGTTGATCAACAATCCAACTTTTATTCCTGTTGCTTTGAGTTCATTAAGCAACTGTGGCTCGTCTAAAGGCTGGTATTCCTTGGCGATCTTCAGTTCGACGATCACACAATTTTCAACCAGCAAATCGGCCTTGAATTGCCCAATGACGCTTCCCTTATAAGACACCTCGATTGGCTCTTCATCGCAGGCTGCCAGGCCTCGCAATCTCAACTCCATCAACATCGCGTTCCGATAAACACTTTCCAGGAACCCGTGCCCCAAGTGTTTGTAGACTTCAAATGCAGCTCCGATGATTTGCTCGGTGATCTCTTGATGAGCCAAGTCCGTCATGGAGTAACTCATCTGGAAACTCATTCAACGCTGACAATCACCGACCAAATCCGTGTTAATCCGTGGCTAAAAACTCTTCGTAATTAGCTCTCAATCAGCAACTGACTCGGATCCGCCAGCAGACCTGAGACCTTCGTGATGAACCGGGCCGCGTCGGCTCCGTTCACAACTCGGTGGTCGTACGACAGCGACAACGGCAGCATCAGCCGCACCTTGGGTTCGCCGTCCATGATGACCATCTGCTGTTTGGCCCGGGACATCCCCAGGATGGCCACTTCCGGCCAGTTCACGATCGGTGAGAACGTTGTCCCGCCGATGCCGCCCAGATTGGTGATCGTGAAGGTGCCTCCCTGGAAATCGCTCGGGCTGAGTTTTCGCTCGCGAGCCTTGCTGGCCAGACCGTCCAACTCGGCGGCAATTTCGAGAATGCTCTTGTGGTTCGCGTCGCGGATCACGGGGACCACCAGGCCGTATTCGGTGTCGACTGCCACACCGATGTGATAGTACTGCTTGAGAATGATCTCGTCGGTATTGGAGTCGAGGCTGGAGTTGAAGTTGGGATATTGCTTCAGCGCCGCGACGACCGCCTTGATCGCCAGCACCGTCATGGTGATCTTGGCACCCGTCTTCTGATTCGTCGTATGCCGCTTGCGGCCCGCTTCGAGTTCCGTCACATCCGCCAGATCGTTCTGGGTCACGTGCGGGATCGTCTGCCAGGCATAGCTCAGATTCGCGGCCGAGGTCTTCGCGATACGGTTCATCGCCTTGCGTTCCAGCGGCCCGAACTGTGAGAAGTCCGGCAGCGGGGGCGCGGGGGCCTTGGCAGAAGCCTGACCGGGGATGGTCTTACTCCCCTGCATGATTTGCTTGACATGGCCCTGAACGTCATCCATCGTGATGCGTCCGCCGGGCCCTGTTCCCGTCACATGATGCAGATCGACACCCAACTGCCGAGCCATCCGACGCGTGGCTGGACCGGCAGGTGCGGGCGCGATTTTTTGGCTGTCTGCGGCCGATGCTGCCACAGTCGCCGCCGTGGCGGTTGGAGCTGGCGTCGAACTGGGAGAAACGGGAGCCACGGGCACCGGTTTACCAGGCGTCGCCACTGGGGCGGGGGCCGCAGCACTGGCCTTGGGTGCTTCGGGAGCGGGCGCAGGCGGCGCGGCGGCCGCTCCGCTTGTGGCCACAGTCAGGAGGGGTGTGCCCGGCTTGATCGTCGCGCCCTGTTGCACGTGGACTTCGACGACCTGTCCGGCGATCGAACAGGGCAACTCGACGACGGCCTTGTCGGTCTCCACTTCCATGACGTTCTGGCCAGCGGTGATCGTATCGCCAACCTTCACCGACAGGCTAGAAACGTCGGCACTCTTGATGCCTTCGCCGAGGTTCGGGCAGTTGAAAGTTTGCTTCCCACCCGCAGTAGCGGGAGCTGCCGCCTTCGGGGCCGCAGGCGGAGCAGCGGATGCAGGGGCCGCCGCAGGAGCAGCTGCCTTCGGTGCAGCTGCTGCCGGAGCCGCAGGCTTGGCGTGTGCGGCCTTCTCGGCACCGTTGCCTTCCAGCGTGAACAGTACGGCACCCGGTTCGACCGTCTGCCCCTGCTTCACATGGATCTTGAGCAGCTTGCCACCAGACGGGCAGGGAAGCTCGACGACAGCCTTGTCGGTCTCGAGTTCCAATACGTTCTGGTTGGGCTCGATCGTATCGCCTTCCTTCACGGAGATTCCGGCGATATCGGCACTCTTGATACCTTCACCCAGATTGGGGAGCTTGAATTCGGTAGGCATTATCTCGTCAATTCCGTATTTCTATTCAGGCATGCCTGCAGGCGACAGAGTCTCAATCAGTTGGTTGTGCATTGAACAAGACGGCGGATCGAATTGGACCGCAAACTCAAGGTATATTTTGCTCCCCTCGCCCTGGTACTCCGGGGAGAGGGGCCGGGGGTGAGGGGCATTCCGAGGGACGTTCGACACGCATTGCAACGGGGGCTATTTCTCGTAAAACAGGAAGCAGCGTCGAGGGTTGATGGTGCCCCTCACCCCCAACCCCTCTCCCCCGATTACGGGGGCGAGGGGAGCAGTTATTTGAAGGTCGCCATTACGCGTTAAAGGG
>JAQGHS010000775.1 GCA_028291605.1 Planctomycetaceae bacterium
GAAATTCGCTCGATCAATGACCCGGATGTTCGCCAGTTACTACGTCACCGGGTGCGAGATGCCTTGGTGGCTCGGTTTGGGAGTGTCGAGAAGATCCCGTCAGTATGGGACCGTCTGACGCACCTCAAGTCGGAGTTGTCTGACCGCGGCTATAGTGTCGAGGTCGAACAAGGCGCCGGATTGCCGATTTTGCGAGAAAATAGTTGTCCGTTCCACGAGTTGGCGGAAACGGACCGTGACATTTGCGAATTGGAACAGGATGTCTTCGAGCGGGTGCTCGGGGTGCCTGTTAAATTGAAGAAGTGCTGCCAAGACGAACACACGTGCTGTGAGTTCGAGATCGGCTAAGGCAACTATATAGGCTTTCAGCAGCAAGCCAGCGGAATTTCGACCACGGTTGAATCCGTCTGTTGGCGGCTGCTACAGTGGGCAGACTGAATTGTTCTGCTCTTAAGCTAAGGAAGATCATGACTTGGATTGAAGGCCGTTTTGAAGAGAACGTCATCACTACCTCGCTCGAACAGGCCATGAATTGGGCTCGTCAGTCGAGTATTTGGCCGATGACGTTCGGTCTGGCCTGTTGTGCCATTGAGATGATGGCGGCCGGTGCGAGCCGTTACGACTTGGACCGCTTCGGTGCCGGTGCCTTCCGAGCGACCCCGCGTCAGGCTGACTTGATGATTGTCGCCGGTACGGTCACCTACAAGATGGCCAGCCGCGTGCGACGCTTGTACGAACAAATGCCCGACCCGAAGTACGTCATCGCGATGGGTGCCTGCACCGTGGGTGGTGGTCCCTACTTCAAGTACGGCTACCATGTTGTGAAGGGTGTCGATCTGGTGGTTCCGGTGGATGTGTATGTCCCCGGCTGCCCGCCGCGACCCGAAGCATTGCTGGAAGGCCTGATGCGTATCCAGGACAAAATCAAGGCGAAGCGGATCGTCCGTGGTGCTGTGGATGTATTGCCGGTTCCTCACCACAGCGGTTGTGCTGGTGTGGGTGAAATGTTGCATGTGTAATTGATGGTTCATTCAAAAAACGATTGAGCGGCAGGGTATTGGGCCTTGTTGCCTGGTTGTCGAGGTTTCGAGAATTTCATGGCGAGTTTGCTGAAGATTGAGGATTTGCACGTCGCAGTTGATGACAAGCCTATTTTGAAAGGCGTCAATCTTGAACTGCGCCAGGGTGAAGTGCATGCGTTGATGGGCCCGAATGGCTCAGGCAAGAGCACGCTGGCTTACGCTTTGGCCGGGCATCCGAAGTATGAGATCACCGGTGGTACCATCGAAATCGATGGCGCGAAGCTGAATGAGCTCGATCCCAGCGAACGAGCTCGCTTGGGTGTCTTCCTGGCCTTCCAGTATCCCGTGACGATTCCGGGTGTGAAGGTCGCTGACTTCCTGCGTCATGCTGTGACCAACGTTCGCAATCCGGACCGCAAAGAAGGCGAAGGTCTGGTCCCGATGAAGGATTTCCGCAAGGAACTCCGCAGCCGGATGGAAGAGCTCGGGATGGATACCGACTTTGCTCGGCGCTACCTCAACGACGGCTTTTCCGGTGGTGAGAAGAAGCGGATGGAAATCCTGCAGCTGGCCATGCTGAAGCCCAAGTTCGCGATCTTGGACGAGACCGACAGTGGTCTCGATAGTGATGCGGTCAAGGTGGTCAGCGAAGGTGTGGCGAAGCTCTCTGGGCCGGATATGGGCGTGTTGATTATCACGCACCACGAACGGCTGCTGGAGTTCAACCACCCGCACCAGGTCCACGTCATGTTGTCGGGCCGAATTGTTGAGACAGGCGATGCGGCATTGGCCAAGGAACTGCACGATTCCGGCTATGCGGGCATTCGCGAACGACACCCGCAGATTGCGGCAGAAGAAACCGAAGTTGCCAAGGTTTAACACAATCGAGCGAGGAAAATTAGGTGTATTCGTGGTGAGCCCGGTGCCGTAAGGCCCGGGTTAGGGTTGCGACTCCCATTGCCGTCAAGGTGTTGGTAGCGCAGTGCAAGTCGCCACTCTACCCCCGGCCTCACGGCACGGGGCTCACCTGGGTTTTCTGTTTTGATCCGAGTTTTTACGAGTTCGTGGGCGTGTCCTGCGAACGGCTGAATTCTTACGAATTCCGCTACAACTATTGAGCCCCCACTACCTGAAAAAACTCCCCCGACTTGAGTCGGTCCCGAGTTCAGCGTAGCTCCTATTTTGGCGTACCCAAATTATGGCCACAGACCTGAAAACATCCGCGGACGAAGTTGGTGTCGGCGAATACCAATACGGCTTCCGTGATTCGACAGAAAACTACGTCTTCCACAGCCGAAAAGGTTTGGACAAGGCGATCGTCACGCAAATCTCCGAGATGAAGAACGAACCCGCCTGGATGCGGGAATTCCGCCTGAGTGCCCTCGAAGTCTTCTTCGAGAAGCCCATGCCCAATTGGGGCGGCGACCTGACGCACTTGGACTTCCAGGACATCTACTACTACGTCAAGGCAGCCCAAGGTCAGGAAAAGAGCTGGGATGACGTTCCCGAGGACATCCGCAAGACGTACGACCGGCTGGGCATCCCCGAAGCCGAGAAGAAGTATCTCGCTGGCGTGAAGGCTCAGTACGAGTCCGAAGTGGTTTACGGCAGCTTGCAGGAAGACTTGGCCAACAAGGGCGTGATCTTCACTGATACTGACTCGGCGATGAAGGATCATCCCGAACTGTTCCGCGAATACTTTGCGACTGTGATCCCCTCAGCCGACAACAAGTTTGCCGCGTTGAATTCGGCTGTCTGGTCCGGTGGCTCGTTCATCTATGTGCCTCCCGGCGTGCAGATCGAGTTCCCGTTGCAGGCCTACTTCCGGATCAATTCCGAGAACATGGGTCAGTTCGAACGGACGCTGATCATCGTCGACGAAGGGGCCTCGGTCCATTACGTCGAAGGTTGTACGGCTCCGACTTATAGCTCTGAAAGCCTGCACTCGGCGGTGGTCGAAATCATCGTTAAGAAAAAGGCCCGTTGTCGTTACACCACGATTCAGAACTGGTCCAATAACGTCTACAACCTCGTTACGAAGCGTGCGATGGCGTACGGCGATTCGCTGATGGAATGGGTCGACGGCAACCTGGGCTCGCGGCTGACGATGAAGTATCCCGCCATCTACTTGATGGAACCGGGTGCGCGCGGTGAGACTCTATCGATCGCGTTCGCTGGCAAGGGCCAGCATCAGGACGCCGGTTCGAAGATGGTGCATTGTGCTCCGAATACTCGGAGCCGGGTCATCTCGAAGAGCATTTCGAAGTCGGGCGGCCGGGCCAGCTATCGCGGCCTGGTGAAGTTCAATAAGGGCTCCGAGAACAGCAAGTCGAACGTCGTGTGCGATGCGTTGATTCTCGACCCGATCAGCCGCAGCGATACCTACCCGTACATTGAATCCGAAGAAAACAATGTCACGATCGAACACGAAGCGAGCGTTTCGAAGATCGGTGAAGAGCAACTCTTCTATCTGATGAGCCGCGGGCTGAGCGAAGCCGAAGCATCGGCGATGATCGTGACCGGCTTCATCGAACCGCTCGTGAAAGAGCTGCCGATGGAGTACGCGGTGGAAATGAACCGCTTGATTGAATTGCAGATGGAAGGCAGTGTCGGGTAAGTCGGCTTCCAACGGAATCGGTTCCGGCTTTTGCGGGTCTGATTACGCCGTGATCCTCGATTGTGACTTGGTGAGCCGGGCGGAGTAAGCCCCCGTATTCCTGGCTTGAAGAATCGGGGGGCTTACGCCGCCCGGCTCACCTGAATTCATTAAAGTAGACCGTCTTAAATCGGTGTAGCGCGCAGTCAACTGACTGCCTTTCGCCCACCGCATAGAGAAATTCAAACAACTGTCATGACATCGACTGTATCATCTGCTGTTTCGTCGAAAGCCACGGGCATGGGATTTGATCGCGCGGCGTTCGAAGCGTTTCTGGAGACTCGCGATGAGCCGGGTTGGGTCACTGATCAACGCCGGGTCGCGTTCGAAGTCTATCAAGCCAAGCTGTCGGACGAACTCGATCCCGAAGAATGGAAGCGAGTGCAGTTGCGGGCCATGCAGCCGCAGCAGTTTGGCATTCGTCCCAAGACCACATTGAGCTCGGGTTTTTCCACGCTGTTGGAAGATAAGGCGACATTCGGTGGCTCGGTGGTTCAGGTTGATGGTTCTTGTAAGTCGTCGCAGCTCGATGAAAAGCTGGCGAAACAAGGTGTGTTGTTTGGTGACCTGGCAGACTTAGTGCGTGAGCATCGGGATCTGATCGAACCGCACTTGATGACCCGTGCAGTGAAGAGCGATCGCGATCGGTTCTCTGCCTGGCACGCCGCGTTCTGGACGGGCGGCACGGTCCTCTATGTTCCCCGGCGAGTCTCGATCTCGGAGCCTCTCTACAGTCTGATGGGACTCGTGCAAGCGGGCGCCGCTGACTTTGGTCACACCTTGGTCGTGCTGGAAGACGGGGCCGAGGCGACGTTGCTCGAAGAGACGTGCTCGCTGACGGAAGATATTCCGGGCCTGCATGTGGGTGCGATTGAATTGCTGGTTGGCAAAGATGCTCATTTGCGGTTCGTGCAGTTGCAGAACTGGAACGAGCAGACGTGGCATATCGCCCATCAATGCGGTCGTGTCGCGGCGAACGGGACCCTGCAGTGGACGGTCGGCGGGCTTGGTTCGCGACTGTCGCATATCCATCAGGACGTGCATCTGGATGGCCGTGGGGCCAGCGGTGAAGTCAACGGCGTGACCTTCGCGACCGGCAAGCAAATCCTGTCGTACTACACTCAGCAGACACATCATGCCGAGAACACCCGCAGCGATCTGCTGTATAAAGACGTCTTGCGAGATCGAGCCCGCGTCATCTGGCGTGGCATGATTCGCGTCGATAAAGAAGCCCAGAAGACTGACGGATACCAACGCAATGACAGCCTGATGCTGAGTCACACGGCGCGTGTAGACGCGATTCCGGGCTTGGAAATTGAAGCCGACGATGTTCGTTGCACGCACGGTGCGACGGCGGGGCAAGTGGATGCCGAACAGGTCTTCTACTGTATGTCTCGCGGGATCAAAGAATCCGAAGCCATGAACATGATCGTGGAAGGCTTCTTCCACCGCGTCTATGACCGCATCCCCGTGGAAGTGGTGCGGGAAACCTTGAGTCACGCCGTCGAGCGAAAACTGGGGCTGGGGCGTTCTGAATGAAAGTCGTTGATCGCTCCGCGATCGAAACGCCTTCGCAGTACCCGGGTCGATTAGCAGTCGACGTGTTAAGCTAATTCAATGTCGCTACTCCGAACGCGTTTCGTTCGCGGAGCGAACAACGACTATCAAGACTATCAAGTGGTGTAATGTCCGATTTCCAAAAAGTGGCCGCCGTTTCCGAATTCCCCGCTGATGGGCGACTGCTGACGTTCGTCGATGACCGGGCTGTGCTCGTGGTGCGAGTGGCCGACAAGTTCTATGCCATCGAAGACGTCTGCACGCATGACGGGCAACCGTTAACGGATGGGCCCGTCAACGGCTGCGAGATCACCTGTCCGCGGCATGGTGCTCGGTTTGACGTGGTGACCGGCAAAGCCTTGTGCATGCCCGCAACATCGCCGATTCCCCGATTCGCAGTCAAAGTCGAAGATGGCCAGATTTTCGTAGGACCTGAATTATGAGTGACGAAACTGCCCCTGTGGCGACTGAAACTCCTGCTGTGGCGCCTGTCGTTGCGGTGGATGCTCCGCCTGCTGTCGTTGCGGCTGCTGACGCGGCGTTGCCGGCGGCTCCCGATGAACTGACAATGTTGAACGCACTCAAGCAGGTCGTTGACCCTGAGTTGTTCGTCAACATCGTGGACCTCGGCCTGGTCTATGGTATTCAAGAAGATGAGCACAAAGTGCTCGTCGATATGACGCTGACCAGCCCGGCCTGCCCCGCTGGACCGCAGATCATTTCGCAAGCCAAAGCGGCCTTAGAAGCGATTCCCGGAGTCAAAGAGGCGACGATCAAGCTCGTGATGAGCCCGCCTTGGAGTCCCGATCGAATGACCGATGAAGCTCGCGATCAACTGGGGATTTTCTAAGCGTCTCTTGATGTCTGTAAGATGGGCACTCTTGCCCGTCTCCTACGGTTCCAAGGAAAAAGAAGACGGGCAAGAGTGCCCATCCTACGGCAAAAGGCCCGCTATGCGTCTCGCACCGCGGGCCTTTTGCATAGCCCGACTCAGTGAGTCAGGTCGTATTTCAATTCGAAGAGTACCCGACTCAGAGAGTCGGGCTACGCCAATTACCCTTCCACATTCGCCTTCATGAACTTCAACGCGTTCGCGGCCAGGACTTCTTCGCTGGGGAACATCTTCCGCCAGATCTTGGTGGCAGCGGCCAATGCCGGCAGGGCGAGGCCGAAGGCTTCAACAACCATCCAGCCGTCGTATTTGACTTCCTTCAAGGTCTTGAATGTCGTCGCCCAATCGACGTGACCTTCACCCGGTGTCGATCGATCATTTTCCGAAATATGGACGTGAGCCATCACCGGCGTGATCGTTCGAATGGCCTGGGCCAGATCCTTCTCTTCGATGTTCGCATGGAAGGTGTCGTACATCGTTCGCAGGAACGGGTGATTGACTTCCTGGATGAACCGGGTGGTATCGGCTGCTGACGTCAGGAAGTAGGTCTCGAAGCGGTTGAGGTATTCAACGACCAGCGTCACGCCGGCCTTCTGGGCATGATCTGCGGCCTTAGCGAGGATGTCCTTACCGCGCGACCATTCGTCGGCCGTCGGGCCTTGTCCGCTGAACACACCAAGGGCAGAATGGATGGGGCCGCACAGGTGTGTCGCTCCCATCGCCTGGCACATGTCGACCGCCTTCTTGATGTGGTCGAGACCTGCCTGGCGGATGGCGGCCGTATCGCCGATGGGATTGGCTTCGGCGGTGCAGACGGTGACGGCCGTGCGTGCCAGACCGAGACCATCCAAACGCTGACCGAGGGCCTTGAACTTGCCGGCATCCAGTTCGAAGACGGGAATTTCGACGCCGTCATAGCCCTGCTTGGCGAGCATTTCCAGAATGGGACCGTGAGCGTCGGTGACTTCGGTCGTCCACAACAGCAGATTCATGCCGTACTTCATGGGGTGCCTTCTCAATTGATTTGCGCGAAAATGGTGATGGACATCGTCAGATCAGCCCATCATGGTACCGTGTTGGGCGCTGTACGCAACCGACGGGCGTGGGGGGATTGAATGACAAATGTCGAAATCCGAATGACGAAAGAATGACCAATGACGAATGCCCAAAAAGGCTTCATCGAGGGCATCGCTAAGTCCCATGAATTCTGAATAGGACACATGGGACTTATGGAATTGGTGGTTCCTACGCCAACGCAGGCCACTTGTACGGAAGCAGCTGTTCGGCCCACTGTTCTACAATGGGCCAGGCGTTCGCCAGAACCTGTTTGGTTTCAGCGGGCAATGGTGGCAGCGTCACCCGGCGCAGGACTTGATTCAAGCGGTGCAACAGCCCGACCGGCTCCGCGTAATCTCGCAGAAATTGCTCGCGGTGGAATAAGGGGATCATCTCACCCAGTCGCACTGCGGGATCGCGAGTCATCTGATTCACGCTGTCGAGCACCACTGTCGGATCGACCCGCAGTAATGCATCGTAGTACGCATCCAAGCCGCTCGAATTGGATGAGATCAGGATCGAGTCGAGAATCAATTCGGTCGTGATATGACCCAGAAAGCTGGGCCGCAAGCCGTCATCGACCGGTAACGCCCGCTTGAACATCATCGACAATTGAGCCGACACCTGAATGAAGGCTGCCGTTCCATGAAAGGCGTCGTCGTCGGCGAGATGCTGCAGGATTCCCGCGGCAATCTGGGACCGAGGGGAATCGCCGCCATCGTCGAACGGGACGACTCGCTTGCTGTGAACGCGGACACCCTTATCCGAGACGCGGATCATATCGGGAATCGCTGTGCCGATGAGAAAATAAGGTCGATCAACAAATCGGCAGCCGTGGGCGTAATAATTCATGCAGCGTGACTCCTGGCATTTCACCGAGATGCATCATTGCAAATCGCCTGGGAATGTCCAGAATGACCGCTGGAAAAACTCGGCTCCGTTTCTCTATTCATCCTGGACTTAATGCGTGCCCCCTGCCCGTGTCCTACTTGTGATTCCGACTCTGGATCGGTCCGGCGCAGAGAAGCAACTCACCCTGTTGGCGACCGGACTGCCGCGCGATCAATTTGACGTCCGGGTGGTTGCGCTGACACGTGGCGGTCCCTATGCCGAGGATCTGGAGCGACACGGAGTTCCGCTTACGATCTTGGGAAAACGCTGGAAGTTCGATCCGTTGTGCCTGTGGAAACTGTCGCGGTTGATCAAGACTTGGAACCCCGACGTCATTCACACCTGGCTGTTTGCGGCGAACTCCTATGGGCGGATGGTGGCGGGAGGCGGTCATCGGCCCCCGGTGATCGTCTCGGAACGCTGTGTCGACACTTGGAAGAGTGGCTGGCAACTCGGGCTTGATCGCTATCAGATTCCGCGGACCGCCCGTTTGGTAGGAAATTCGCAAAGCGTCGCGGACTTCTATCGCGGGCAGCAATTTCCCGCCGACCGGATCCGCGTTGTTCCCAACGGGATTGAATTGCCCGAGGCCGCCAATGCCCTTTCCCCTGTCGAACGTGATCGCCGCCGCGCCGACCTGTGCGGATTACCGGCCGGAGCGAAAGTCCTGGGTTTTGTAGGCCGGCTGGCTCGGCAGAAGCGGGTGCTGGACCTGATCTGGATGCTGGTCTTACTGGAAAATGTACGAGATGACATCTATTTGCTGCTGGTAGGCGATGGCCCGGAACGTGAATGGTTAGAACGGTTTGCCCGGGATCTGGACATTGAATCGAAGGTGATTTTCCTGGGACATCGACAGGATATCCCCGCGATCCTGCCGCTGCTCGATGCCTTTTGCCTGGCGAGTGATTTCGAGGGGATGTCGAACAGCGTGATGGAGGCAATGGCGGTGGGACTGCCTGTTTTGGCCAGCGATATTCCCGCGAATCGGGAGTTGGTGGTGGAAGGCGAGACGGGATACTTGATCCCGATTGGGGACCGGGCGGCCTATGCGCGGGCGGCCTTGTCGTTGTTCGAACGTCCCGACATGGCAGAGCGATTGGGAAATGCTGGCCGTCAGCGAATGGCGACGGAATTCAGCGTCGGGCAGATGATTCAGGGATATATTGGGATTTACCAGGAAGTGATCGCTGAAGCAAAGACCAGGTGAGCCGGGTGCCGTGAGGCCCCGGATTCTTAACGTGGGATAGGCTTCCAGCCTGTCATTTGTCACCTCAAGTGACAAAACCGAAGTCCATTCATCCGACAATTTCCACTTGAGCGCTACAGACTCTTGGTTCACCTCTTTGTCGCTTCGCGATTGACAGTCTGGAAGCCTATCCCGCCACGAAGAATCCGGGGCCTCACAGCACCCGGTTCACCTGTCTGATTTCGTTGGCGCGACCCTTGTCGTAAGTTGCTTATTAAAAATCGTTTACGTCATTTCAGTCGTTTCCGTCCCTTCAGTCCTTTTCCCGACTTTATGAATCAGTGAGCGGTTTGACTGGTAAACTCTGATCAGAGAAATTACAATTTCCGGTTCTTCGCTGAATGGACTGGAACGGTGATTTCATCCGATATATGCGGAGTCAGGGAACGGCGGCCGAGGGTTTTAGCCGCCGGTTGGTCAGTCAGTTGGTTTGTTTCGTTGACGGAATTTGAGACACAATGCCCAATACAAGTTCAGCACGTAAGAATATGCGTAAGGACGTCAAGCGACGTCAACGTAACCGCTCACAGACGAGCGCCTTGCGTACTCTCGTGAAGAAGTACCGAGCGGCCGTTGAGGCTGGCGACACCGCCACCATTGACGCCCTCTACAAGTTGGCCAGCCGCCGGTTCGATCAGGCCGCTGCCAAGCACATGATCCACAAGAATGCTGCTGCTCGCATGAAGTCTCGCCTGCAATTGCATGCGAATAAGGCGAAGGCCGCAAAGGCCAATCCGACTCCCGCAGCCAGCTAGTCGTTTTCCAGCGACAGTTTTTCATGGAATAAAACGAAACCCGAGGGCGTTGCGCCTTCGGGTTTCGTGTTTTCGTTGCTACCACGTGCCATTCGCCATACAAGCTCGAAGCGCCAGCGAGTGCATTTCATCAAGTATGGAATGGATGCGCTCGCGCTTCGAGCTTATATTGCAAGCGACGCAACAATCGTTAATTACCGTCGCTGGCCAGTCGCCAGCCGGATGTTATCGACGCTCAAGCTGCCGAGGCCTCCGTTAAGGCCGATGTGCATGATGGCTTCTCGAGCCGCCGCGGGTATCTGCAATTCCTTGGTCACCTCTTGCCAGTCGAAGGTCCCCTGCCAGGGGCCCAGGTGAACCATCCCGATCGGTTTGCGATCCGTATCGAAGAAGTTGATCACCAGTGCAGATTGCTCGTCGGCATTGTCACCTTGCCGCAGTTGCTTGCCCTTCACCGATACCGAAACATTCACGGTGGCAATTTTGCGACCATCCACCGGCATGGCCTGCAGGCATTGCGCAAATCGCCCGGGCTCGGCGTTTTCGAAAGTCACGAAATACTTACCATCGGGGGCGTCGTCCTCCATCAGAGTCAGTTGCCGCTGGTAGTGCCAGCCTTCCGGTGTGGCTGTTTCGGGCAGAATGGTTTCAAAGCTGCCATTGCGAATGCGCGGGTTGAGCGGATCGGGTTTGACCTTTCGCATGTCCTCGGACTGCCCTGTCATCGGAACGAATAGGGTGGGCAGCAGTTTTGTTTGAACCAGTTTGCCCTCCTGCTTTTCGAACAGATAAAAAACCTGTTGATAGCGTTCACCCAGGGGGACGATCATCCTGCCCCCCTCTTTGAGTTGATCGATCAGCGGCTGCGGCACCTTTTCCGGCGAGCACGTCACGATGATCTTGTCGAACGGAGCCTCCTCGGGCCAGCCTTTGTAGCCGTCTCCAATGCGCGTCTGGATATTCTTGTACTCAAGGTCCTTCAGACGTTCCGCGGCCACTTTTCCCAGCGGCTCGACGATCTCGATCGAGAAGACTTGCTTGACGATTTGCCCCAGAATCGCGGCCTGATACCCGCTGCCGGTACCGATCTCCAGGACCTTGTCTTCCGGCTTGGGGTCGATGACCTGGGTCATGTATGAGACGACAAATGGGGGCGAGATCGTCTGCTTATGGCCGATGGGCAAGGCTTGATCAACGTACGCCTTCGAACGGAACTGCGGGGTGACAAACATGTGTCGCGGCACGGTCCGCACGGCTTTGAGGACGGCCTCATTGGTGATGCCTTCCGGGGCGATGTACTTGTCGACCATCGCGTTCCGTTCCACAGCGTATTTCTCCTCCTGGCGTTTGTCGAGCAACCGTTTGGCCTGCGCCGCGGAGGGGGCAGACCAGTACAGAGTTCCAATTCCGATGGTCAGGACAGCACCGAGCATCACACCCGTTTGATTGAGACGTGTCGCCATCTGCAGGCCCCTCAAGAGTATCAACAAACTGGGCCGCTGTGGCCCCGCACATCTGCATCTTACGCGAGACTTCGGATGGACGGAATAAGAGTCTCAAGCCTGATCAAGCACGCTGAGACGACGCATCCGGCAGCGTTATTCAGGCTGCTCGCACTCCGGATCGCCATTGGCATCGGCGGACATGTTGGGGTCCGGCGCATATGCGGAATGATGATAGGCTGGGACAGAGAAGAACGGATCGCTCGACGGAGCCGAGCCGCGGTTCAGCTTTTGAAGGTTTTGTGGCTGGAGGGCTTCAGGAAACATCGAGCACCCACACATCATCAGGACGGCCGCAACGAGACCCCAGGCCGCATAGGGACGCAAGCAGTGTCTGTCCATGGAAATACACTCACGGGTGAGAGGGATGCACCAGCAAACCAGAAGGTTATGGAACGATTGAAGTGTTGATTGGCGATAAGGGCAGGACGTAGATGTGGGCGGACAGGCTCCCGAAACAGGAGCGAGGCGGACTTGAAGTGTGGGTAGGAGAGGCGGGACTCTATCCGGAGATGGCTTGAGCGGCAAGACCGATTTTTCCCGTGGCCGAAGCTACTAGCGTCAGAATAAGGGGGTGATTAAGGCTTGGCTGCCG
>JAQGHS010000777.1 GCA_028291605.1 Planctomycetaceae bacterium
AAGCCCAAATGGGTCGTCGCGGCCGAGCAAATTGAGACCAGTAAGAAATTCCTGCGGACGGTCGCGCGGATCGATCCGGCCTGGATCGAACCTCTCGCGCAGCATCTCGTCAATCGCAACTACAGCGAACCGCACTGGGATGAAAAAGCCGCCGCGGTGATGGCGTATGAAAAGGTGTTGTTGTTCGGGCTGGTGGTGACACCTCGACGGCGGGTGAAGTATGGTCACGTCGAACCTGAGTTATCGCGAGAACTCTTCATTCATCATGCCTTGGTTGAAGGGGAATTCGAGACCCGCGGCAACTTCCTTCAGCACAATCGAGAACTGGTGGAACGGCTGGAAGCCTTGCAGACGAAGTCGCGGCGACGTGACATGGTTCTGCCCGAGCAGATCCGCTTCGAGTTCTTCGACAAGATCATCCCGCAAGGCATTTGTGACGGCCACTGGTTCGAAAAATGGCGGAAGGAGGCGGAGAAATCGAATCCGTTCATCCTCCATTTGCAGGAAGAAGATCTGCTCGAGCCCGATGTGACGCCGGTGTCTGACGAGGCTTTCCCGGACTCGCTGGCGATGCGAAATTCGCAGCTGCCGATTGAGTACCGGTTTGATCCAGGCTCGGAACAGGACGGTCTGACATTGGTTGTGCCCCAGGAGGGACTCAATCAAATCGATCCGAACCGTTTGGGTTGGCTGGTCCCGGGCTTGCTGGAAGAGAAGATTATTGCGCTGATCAAGGGCCTCCCTAAAGACTATCGTCGCGCCTTCGTTCCGGTTCCGGATACGGCACGAGAAGTCCTGAAACGGGTCAAGTTCGGAGTCGGGAGTTTCAACGCTTCCGTGGCCAAAGTGCTGGCCGAAATCTCGGGCGAACGAGTGCCCCTGGAAGTGCTCGATGCAGCGACCATCCCGACTCATCTGCAGATGCATATCAAGGTGGTCGATCCGGCGGGCAAGGCGCTGGCGAGCGGTCCCAACTTGCAAGCCGTTCGAGAAGACTTGGGGGCCACGGCGACCGCCACGTTCACGAGCGGTGCCGACCCGCGATGGCAGAAATCGGGCATTAAAACCTGGGATTTCGGCGATCTTCCGGCCGAAGTGGCGATTCCTCGAGGCGGATTGACTCTGACGGGATATCCCGCGCTCTCGGACGAAGGGGAGTCCGTTTCGCTGCGGCTGCTGGATACCCCCGAGCGGGCCGCGATGGAGACTCGCCGTGGTCTGCAACGACTGTTTGCGTTGGCCAGCGGACGTGAATTGAAGGCGCAGATCGACTGGTTGCCGGACTCGGATAAGATCAAGTTGTATGCGATGACGCTGCCGGATGCAGCGGTCTTTCGGCAACAGTTGATCGACTTGCTCGCCGATCGGACGTACTTCGTCAATCAAGTCATTCCGCGGTCGGCTGAGCAGTTTGAGTCGGCGCTGAAGGCCGGTAAGCAACGGCTCGGGTTGGCAGTGCAAGATCTGGCACTCGTCCTGCCGTCGATGCTGCAAAACTATCACGAGGCGCGGATGGCGATCGAGCGGATGCATGCTCCGATCATGAAGGCAGCGCGGGATGATATGGCTTCGCAATTGGCTCAACTGATCACGCCGGGGTTCCTGACCACGACTCCCTGGCAATGGTTGAGTCAGTATCCGCGGTATTTCAAATCGATCTTATTGCGACGTGAGAAGCTGGCCGGACCGGCAATTGCGCGTGATCAGAAGCTGACTTCCGAGTTATCGGTCCGTTGGCAACAGTATTTGGAACGGGCGAAACTGCAAGCCGAACGCGAGATCTATGATCCACAGTTGGTACTGTATCGCTGGATGCTGGAAGAGTACCGGGTGTCGCTGTTTACCCAGGAATTACGGACCGCGATTCCGGTGTCGACGAAACGGTTGGATGAGCAGTGGTTGAAAGTGCGGAAAGCATAAGTCCCATTGGTCCCTTCCGTCCCATAAGTCCCATGCATTTCTAAATTAGGAATGGGACTTATGGGATTCGAACAATCGAAAAACGAATACACCCCGACTGCTGGTTGCAGTCAGGGTGTAATGTTGATTGCGGGTCTGGTCCTGATTAACTCTTAGTGCTCGCTGGCGGGGGCGACGTTGCAGACGATGTCGTTGTCCGAGTCACCGGTATCGCGGCAGTCCGAGAAGGAGCTGCCTGAGGCGTGTCCCTTGGAACCGGCCACTCCGTTGTAGCAATAACTTTGATTGATCGAACCGAAGGCCGAGCCCACGTCTTCCAGTTCCTGGTTGATATTGAAGGCGACTTCCGAGAGTCCCACGATCAAGGAGAGGACACCGATCGTGGCGACCAGGACCAATTCGGCGGAGACAATGAAACCGGCTTCGTCGTTCAACAGGTTGGTGAAGATGTTCGTCATGGCTGTGGTTCCTTCTGTGTTGTACTTGGCTGTGAATCTTGGTGTTAGTTTGACCGGTTTGATTGGTTACCGGTTGAGTTCATGTGAGGGATGTAAAGCACGCTGTATGCCAATCGAAACATTTTGTTTCGATGTCTTGACATCCGTGTTAATCGTTCGCTGTAACATCTGTGTGTAATTGAGGTAACGTCATCTTATTGCTTGGAGAAATGTCAGGTGCGGAGTCGGTCGAAAGAGATGTGCTTTGATGCGGAAAATCAACAAGCGAACGCGTTGGGCTTCTGGTAGCATGCCTAACCGCAGTCCATGACTGAAGTTCCGTTGAGGGCAACGCTGACGGCATCAATGATGTGGCAACGCCACACGTCGCGGTTTGGGAGGGCGAGGTTCCCTCCGAGCCTAATACGAGCTTTAGCGAGGCGACCGCCGGAGGCATTTCAACAAGGCGGCCTCCGGCGGACGCCGACCTGCGGTCGTCTTAGGCTCGGCGGGGTACCCTCTGGGTCCCCTCGCCCTCCCCACTCAGAGAGTCAGGCTACAGGCTTCGCCAAGGCTCGCCCTCACATCAGCCCGCGGGTATACTCGCCGCGTTGATTGCGTGATGCAGGCGACGGGTGGCACGATTTGGCCGGTTTGAAAATTCAGGAATAGCAACTCATGACGACTCCTTCGATTGTTCCCGGTAAGACGCGGATTGGCTGGATTGGTACGGGTATCATGGGGACCAGTATGGTCGGCCATCTGATCAAGGCCGGCTTTTCGGCCACCGTTTTCAATCGCTCGAAAGAGAAAGCCGCAGGATTGCTGTCGCAAGGGGCCCAGTGGGCGGAGACTCCTCAAGCAGTCGCTGCCGCTTCGGACGTCATCTTCAGCATTGTGGGCTTTCCGGCCGATGTTCGCGAAGTGTTGCTCGGCAAGACGGGCGCACTGGCGGGGGCGAAGGCCGGTTCGGTCCTGGTTGATATGACGACCAGTGAACCTTCTCTGGCCGTGGAGATCTATGAAGCAGCGAAGGCGAAGGGTGTCTATAGCGTCGATGCCCCCGTGTCCGGCGGCGATATCGGAGCCAAGAACGCGGCACTCTCGATCATGGTAGGTGGCGATAAAGAAATCGTCGAAGCTTTGAGCCCCTGCTGGAATGCGATGGGCAAGACGCTGGTTCATCAAGGTGGGCCGGGGGCTGGTCAGCACACCAAGGCGGTGAATCAGATCTTGATTGCTTCGAAC
>JAQGHS010000799.1 GCA_028291605.1 Planctomycetaceae bacterium
TCCCCACCGTAACGCACTTCCACATGATCCAGCACGTTGGCCACGCTGGTGTTATTAAACGTCAGTGCATTCCATTGGCCTGCGTACGCGTCGCTCCCCGGGTTGTTGTAGGTATCACCGCCGATCGTGTCGTCGCGCGTCGTCGTGAAGTAGATCGGAGCGATGGTGGTGCCATTCGCCGCCAGTGTCCCGTTGACCGTGATTCCGAAATTGCCGAACTCACGGAATTTCACCACCTGGCCCGCCGCAATTGTCAGTGTTTTTCCGACCGGTACGGTGACCCCATCTTGAATCAGATAGGTGATATCGGGATCATTCCACGCACCGCCGTTGGTCATGACCCCTCCGTCCACGCGCAACGAGTTCTCTCCGTTGCCAGTCATGGTGACGCCGCTGATGGCGGGATTCGAGTTGAGATCCATGCTGGCCGCAATCGCATTGCTCTGGAACGTAATGTTGGTCAGAGTCGGATTGCTGTTGAGAATGCGGATTCCGGATGAGGAAGAACTAGTCAACTTGCTGTTGGTCAGCGCCAGCGGCCCCCCGTTCGCGACGACCGCGCCGACGCCGTTCTCCCCACCGTAACGCACTTCGACATGGTCCAGCACATTCGCCAGGCTGGTATTGCTAAACGTCAACGCATCCCACTGGCCGGCGTACGCGTCGCTCCCCGGGTTGTTGTAGGCGTCACTGCCCACGGTGTCGTCGCGCGTCGTCGTGAAGTAGATGGGAGCCCCCACGTTGCCGTTGGCGGCGAGTGTCCCGTTGACCGTGATCCCGAAGTTGCCGAACTCGCGGAATTTCACCACCTGCCCGGCCGCAATCGTCAGCGTTTTTCCAACCGGCACGGTGATCCCATCTTGAATCAGATAGGTGATATTCGGGTCATTCCACGTCCCCCCATTGGTCATTGTTCCGCCATCGACCCGGAGCGCATTTGTGCCATTGTTCGTCATCGTCACCCCGCTGATAGCGGGGTTCGAGTTCAAATCCATGCTGGCCGCGACGGAATTGTCCTTAAAGAGGATATTCGTCAACGTCGGGTTGCTGTTCTGAATTCGGACGCCAGAGGAATTGGACGCGAGAACCGTACTGTTGGTCAACGTCAGTGGTCCGCCATTCGCGACCACGGCGCCCACACCATTCTCTCCGCCATAGCGCACCTCGACGTGATCGAGCACATTGGCCAGGCTGGTACTATTGAACGTGAGCGCATCCCACTGGCCTCCATAGCTGGCGCCCACACCATTGTTGTAGGTATCACCCCCGACCGTGTCGTCGCGGGTCGTCGTGAAGTAGATCGGGGCGGGGGTGGTGCCATTCGCCGCCAGGGTCCCGTTGACCGTGATTCCAAAATTGCCAAACTCACGGAATTTCACCACCTGGCCCGCAGCGATTGTCAGTGTCTTTCCAGCGGGAACGGTGATCCCATCTTGTACCAGATAAGTGATATTGGGGTCATTCCACGTCCCGCCGTTGGTCATTGTCCCACCATCGACCCGGAGCGCGTTCGTGGAATTGTTCGTCATCGTCACCCCGCTGATGGCAGGGTTCGAGTTCAAATCCATGCTGGCCGCGACGGAATTGTCCTTAAAGAGGATATTCGTCAACGTCGGATTGCTGTTCTGAATGCGCACGCCAGACGAATTGGAAGCGAGAACCGTACTGTTCGTCAGCGTCAAAGGTCCGCCATTCACGATCACTGACGCTACGCCGCCTTCACCGCCGTAGCGGACTTCGACATGATCCAGCACGTTGCCGGTACTCGAACTATTGAAGATCAGCGCATTCCACTGCCCGCCGTAAACCGCTCCTTGTCCATCCCCTCCGGTGTCGCCACCGACTGAGTCATCGCGGAGGGTCGTGAAGACGATCGGCTGGCCAACCGCCCCTTGAGCATTGAGCGTACCGTCTACGGTGAGGGAAAAGTTCGCAAAGTCATTGAACTTGATGACCGCACCCGGCTGGATCGTCAACGTCGAACCGGCCGGGACGTGGACATTTCCCACGACCTGCTGGACCTGTCCGGTTGCCCACACTGTTCCGTTGGGAATATCTCCCGACACAGTGGCGAGCACCACACGCTCTTCGAGTCGTTCCACGCTGGAAGAAGTGCCAGTAGGTCGCCGACGTCCACGAACCGGACGTCGCGTCTTGGTATTTCCAAGGCCGAAATAGAATTTCCCCAGCCAATTCGATAAGCGCATCGAACTCTCCTACCCGACAGAGTGCCCCGAGACTGAAGCGATACCCAGCAGAAGGCCTCGGTTGTATCACTTATAGAAAGACGTATAGTTTGACGGCGATCAAGACCGTTTGATAGACGTTTCGGCCGAAAATAGACCCGTTTATGATCTGAATTCCGTACAGGTCCGCAGGCAAAAGACGTGGCGTCATTTCAAGCCGCCGCCGAATATCCACCATGAATAATTCGACCGTTAACACCCTCGTATCAGCTCAATGCTGTCACTCGTGTTACGACCCCTAAAGTACGTCGTTCCGGCACAGGAAAGCGAGTTCGGGCTTCGTTCCTGCAGGAGAATAAACTACGCCCCCCCTTGCGGGGGTGGTTCCCGCGCTTTTGCACTACCGTCAGAGAGAAGAGAGGGGTAGTGCAGAAGCGCGGGAACCACTGGGCCAAGCCCAGTGGCGGGAAGTCATGGCACTGCACTCGGCGAAGATGTTAGAAATCTCCTAAGAGCGGCTAACAAAACATTCCGTTGATCAAAAGAGTGTGAACCACGAATCACACCAATGACACGAATCAAAATCCTAAAAACTGCCTGCAAAGGATCAGCTGTCCGACTTCAAAATTCGTGTCATTCGTATTATTCGTGGTTCAAATAGCACCCTCGCTCGAGAAACGACGAGCTACGAGTTTCAGGGTTAGATAGGCGCTCTAAGTTCCACAGAATGTTTGATAGCTACCATCATCTAGTGGAGGCTCTCGATACGCTGCCGCATCGGCCCCGGCTTCATACGGCGTCGCCAGAGTTGCCAGCAGGCGGTGTAGCACCGAAAGATTGTCGTTGCGCTCCGCGGCGGCGAGTGCTTCCTCAACCCGATGATTGCGAGGAATGACAGCCGGATTGACGCTCCTCATCGCGGCGTGGGCCGCGGTGCTCGGCCGACTCTCGCGGCTGAGGCGAAGCTGCCATTGAGCATACCATGCCAGAAAGTCCGCATCCGCATAACGATCTCCGGTCGGCGACTCATCCGCCGAGAGATCGCGAAACGTGTTGGTAAAATCGGCCCCGGATTTCTGCATCCAGTTCAGCAGCGACTGAACCAGTTCGAGGTCGCCAGCCTCGGCGCTCAGGAGCCCTAACTTGGCCCGCATCCCGGTCAGCCAGTAGTGCTCGAACCGAGCCGGAAATTGGCCCAGCACCTCGGTCGCCATGGCAATCGCCTGCTCCTGTTCAGGAGCAAAGAGTGGTAAGAGAGTCTCGGCGAAACGGGCCAGATTCCACTGGGCAATGGCAGGTTGATTGCCATAGGCATACCGGCCGCCGTGGTCGATCGAACTGAAAACCGTCTCCGGACGGTAAACGTTCATAAACGCACACGGGCCATAATCAATCGTCTCTCCCGAAATCGCCATGTTGTCCGTATTCATCACGCCATGAATGAAACCGACGAGTTGCCACCGGGCGATGAGCGCGGCTTGACGGTCCATGGCCGCGCGAAAGAACTCGAGATACTTATTCGGCGAGTCTGCCAGTTCCGCGTAGTGACGATCGATCGTGTAGTCGGCCAGCACGCGCAGGTTTGATTCGTCCTGCTTGGCCGACAGGTACTCGAACGTTCCGACACGAATGTGACTGGCTGCCACGCGGGTGAGGATCGCCCCTTGTAGTCTGGACTCCCGGAAGACCGCCTCACCCGTGGTGACCACGGCCAGACTTCGCGTGGTCGGAATGCCGAGGGCGAACATCGCCTCACTGATGATGTATTCACGGAGCATCGGCCCCAGAGCGGCCCGGCCATCCCCCCGTCGCGAGTACTGCGTCCGCCCTGCCCCCTTCAACTGGATATCGACGAGATCCCCGGACGGCGTACGGTGTTCCCCCAGCAGGATGGCCCGGCCATCACCGAGCATCGTGAAGCCACCATACTGATGCCCCGCATACGCCTGGGCGATCGGCTGAGAACCACTCGGCAGGTCTTGCCCGGCGAACAGAGCGGCCGCGGCTTCCGGTGAAAGCCCGCCAAGGTCAAGGCCGAGTTCGTCCGCCAGTCGATGGTTGAGAATCACGACCCGGGGTGCTTCCACCTTGGCCGGCTTGGCCGGAGCGAAGAGGCCTTCCGGCAATCGCGAGTACGTATTGTCGAACCGCCAGCCTATGGGGTTCTGATCGGTAACCGCTGCATTCAAGGTGACCATCCTGTTCTCAAGTGCGTATCTAGAAGCAATTAGGCAGGTGAGCCCCGCCCTCACGGGACGGGGCTCACCTACTCCGTTTTCTCAGGCGTTCTGCTTAGCTGTGACGCTGTCCTGGCAGTCTCAATTATAGGTGGTCGACTGAGGCAGCGAGAGCCTGAAGACCAAATCCACGTGGACTAAGTCGCCCCGCCATTCGGCGCCTGTCACCAACACAGCCAGAACTCTTGGCGAGTTCTGCTACTCGACCATTGACGCCGAGTCTTACGCCGGAGAAATTGCCATTTGGTTGTAAGATGAGCTCGCGTCCGCGGTATTCCCTTTCAATACGGGTTTCAAAAACCCACCAACCACCCAACTTGAAAGAGAGCCAATCATGACCCAGCTCGACAAAGTCCTTTACACTGCCAAAACCCACACCACCGGCGGCCGAGATGGCGCAGCCCGCAGTTCCGACGGACGCCTCGAAGTTAAGTTGTCCTCCCCCGGCACGTCAGGAATCGGCACCAACCCGGAACAGTTATTCGCCGCCGGTTGGTCAGCCTGCTTCCTCAGCGCGATCGGGCTGGTGGCCGGCCAGATGAAGGTTGCCCTTCCGGCTGACCGGGCCATCGACACCGAGGTCGATCTGGGCACGACCGACGGTGCTTACCTACTGCGAGCTCGCCTCAACGTCAACCTGCCCGGTTTGGAGCCGGAAGTGGCGCGGGCCATCGTGGACGCCGCCCACCAGGTATGCCCGTATTCCAAGGCGACTCGCGGTAATATCGACGTGGAAATCAATCTGGTTTAATTCAAGGAGACTCATCATGAGTACCGAACGCAAAGTCGCTGTCATCACGGGGGCATCACAGGGAATCGGTGAGGGGCTCGTCCAGGGTTACCTCGACCGAGGATACCAAGTCGTCGCCAACTCGCGATCCATTAAGCCCAGCACCTCTAGCAACATCCTGGCGATCGCCGGCGACATCGCTGACCCTGCCGTCGCCGACCGGATCGTCTCAGGCGCCGTGGAAAAATTCGGCCGGATCGATACGCTGGTCAACAATGCTGGGATATTCATCTCCAAGCCGTTCACAGAGTACACCGCGACCGACTTCGCCAACGTGCTGTCGGTGAACCTGCACGGGTTCTTCCACATCTCCCAGCGAGCCATCCGACAAATGCTCACGCAGGGGGGCGGCCACGTGGTGAACATCACGACGACGCTGGTGAACCAGCCGGTGAAGGGAGTGCCGTCGGTACTCGCATCGCTCACCAAGGGAGGCCTGGATGCGGCCACGCGGTCACTTGCGATCGAATACGCAGACAAAAACATACGAGTCAACGCAGTCGCCCCCGGTGTCATCAAGACTCCCATGCACGCGCCTGAGACGCACGCCTTCCTCGCCGGACTGCACCCGCTGGGGCGAATGGGCGAGATCCAGGAAATTGTCGACGCGGTACTGTACCTGGAGTCGGCTGCGTTCGTGACCGGCGAGACCTTGCACATCGACGGTGGTGCACACGCCGGCCACTGGTAACTATTGAGGTCACGAAAATGCCGATCAGTCGAAGTTCTCAATCACCACAGCCGGCAGTCTGGCGTGCGGCGTTTAGTTCCCGGCATCACTTTGCCGGCCACGCGACTGATTGGGATATTCGGATTACAGGGCTTGCACCTGATTGAAGCTGCCGCAGTCGCAGTTTTTGAAGCGCCAGTCGATCGGTTTATGCCGATTCAAGACATTGGATCAGGTGTGTCGCGCCCCGGCGACGACTCGCGTGACAACCGTCGGTCGGCAGAACACTCCGCGATAATGCTCTCCCTGACAATAGGTTGCGGGGACCAGGCCGCGAGGAAACGATCGTCAGTACCGCAATCGGTGGCCGCGACGCGGTTCGGTCCGCCCAGTGCGATCGAAAGTCGCTGCGTCCTATAAGGAGTAAGCGACGTGACCTTGTCAAATTACTGGTCTTCCCTGGTCCGACGGCCGAATCGGCGCAAACTCTCGACCAAGGTCTTCTCCAAACGCGAACTGGAACAACTGGAACCCCGGCTCATGCCGTCGTTCCTGGACGGCAACGGTGCGGTGGTTGTCGCATTGGCTGAGCAAAACAACGGTACCGAACTGGTGATTACGTTCGACGGACCGTTGGATGCCGATCCCTCTAACGCGGCTCAGAGTCCCACCAATCTCGCCAATTATTCGATCGAGGTTCCGTCGGCGAATCCGCAACTCGTCAGCAGCATGCTGTCGTCGATGCAGATCGATTCCGCCAGCTACAATCCCGCCACCAACCAGGTCACGTTGGATCTCTCCACCGCCCTGCTCCAGGGGCAAGCGTATCGAGTCTTCATCAATGGCGTGTCGAGCTTGGCAAACCCAGCCGCGCCGGGATTGATCGACTCAGATGGCAATCAGATGGACGGCGATTACGACGATACGGCGACCGGCAATTTTTACGGGCTGTTTGCCTGGGCCGAGGCCGGAACGTCCATCAACTATTCCGATTCTAACGACGCTGCGGTCACATTGTCGCTGACAGGCCCGGGTCAACTCAACATCTGGCGTGCGTTGAATGGAGACTTCAATGCCGCCGACATCACCGCACAAGGCGGGCTGACGGGGAGTCTCGTCACCGAGCAACTGGTTGTCGCCAATGGGGATTCTAACTCCACAACGCTGACCGGTTCCGCGATCTTCGCGCCGGCAAGCCCTCAGCTGGTGATTGTGCCTCCGACGATCCAGGGGAGTTTTACCGATGACCTCCCCAACTATTTCCAATCGTCGACGCCGACAGTGCCCGCCGAAACCCCGCACGTCGCCACGGCGAATAACTTGCCGTACACGATTCGAATCGACCCCGTCAACCTGCCGGGACTGCCGGAACTGCAATCACCGGTGGCCGCACAGGACCAGACCCCCGGCCCGTACCAGGGTTATTGGCTTCTATTCGGAGGTCGCACAAACGGTCTGCATACGTTCAATCCGTCCAACAATTTTCCGCCTGAGGATGAGAATCAGACCATCTACGTAGTGAATCCCACCACGGGGCAAGTCTGGAGCCAGGACTGGAGCGATACTAACGTTCCAGTGAAGTTGCTCCCGCCGTTGTATTCCACGAACCAGCAGTCGAATCAGGACGGAGACAAGCTTTACACGATCGGCGGCTACGGGGCTGAGGATCTGCCAGGCGACACATTCTCTGACTACACCACCTATGACACGCTCACGGCGCTGAGTGTCCATGGCATGATCGACGCCGTGATCAATGGCGGCGACGTCGCGGCACTCTCGCAGATCCAACAGATCGCAGACTCGCGGTTTAAGGTCACCGGCGGCGAGCTGGAAATGCTTGGATCGCTGTCCTATCTGGTGCTCGGTCATTACTTTGAGTGGCAATACAATCCCGGTTCCAGCGCCGGTTTCAGCCAAACTTATACCGACGCGATTCAGACCTTTCAGATCAACTACGACGGAGCAGTCCCTGGCAGCCTGAATGTCACCAACCTTCAAACTCAGATCGATCAGACGAATCTCCGCCGGCGCGACTATAACCTCGCGACAGTGACGCTTCCGAATGGCGACCCAGCGCTGGAGATATTTGGCGGCGTCTTCACCCCCGGACCCTTTACGCTCCCCAGCTCCAATGCGGGGTATCGCAATCCGGTACTGATTACCGGCGTGGGTGAAACCCAGGTCCTGCCGTTTCAGCAAACTTTCAGCCAGTACAGCTCGCCGCATATTGGACTGTTCTCAGAGACCGACGGATCGATGAACACGATCTTCCTGGGCGGGATCAGTCTATATAACGTCGATTTTGCGACCGGCGAATTAAGCTTGCCCTGGCTGAACTTCCCGCCGACGTTTCCCGGCCTGCCGTTCATTAACAATGTGACCACACAGGTGAGGCACGCCGACGGGACCACGCAGGAACTGGAAATGCCGAGCCAACTGCCCGGCTTATACGGAGCGAACGCTCGATACTTCCAGAATGCAGGCCTTCCGCAATCTGAGAATGGCGTACTCGATCTCGATCAGTTGCTGACGCAGGGACCGACGGTGCTCGGGTATATGTACGGCGGAATTAAGTCCACGGTGGGGCTGACCACTAATCAGGCCACGCAGACGAACTCCTCGAATGCACTCTTCAAGATCACGCTGGTTCCCAACGTCAACGCCGCTTCTAATACGACGTTTGTAAACTCGCTGTCGCAATTGTTGCTCGGCCATCAGGCGGACGAAGCCCTCACCGCCAAGTGGGTGAAGAAGCTGGATCACGGGATGTCTCGCGAGAAGGTTGCGACCGCATTCATCAAGCTGCCTGAGCATCGGACTCGCGAGCTGCAGGGCTTCTTCAATCAGTTCTTGAACTCGACCTTGGATGCTGCCA
>JAQGHS010000848.1 GCA_028291605.1 Planctomycetaceae bacterium
TTCTCGTTGCGGAACGGCGTCATGGCGCCGTCCGGCCAACTGTTCATGTGGGGGCCGTTGTCGGTCGAATACATCACAAACGTGTTGTCGGCGATGCCTGCGTCATCCAGGGCCTTCAGCACGGTCCCCACGTTTTTGTCGTGGTCGATCATCACATCGTGATACTCGCTCTGCCAGCGGCCCGACTGCCCCTTGCTCTCGGGTTTCACGTGGCTGCGGAAGTGCATATGGGTGAAGTTCACCCACAGGAAGAATGGCTTGCTGGCTTTCACCTGTCGCTGGATGAATTCCACGGAGCGAGTGGCGATGTCATCATCGATCGTCTCCATTCGTTTCCTGGTCAGTGGCCCGGTATCCTTGATTGTCTGCTTGCCGATCTTACCGGACCGTGGTTCCACGGTTTCGTCGTCCTTGTCCGTGGCTTTGCAGTCCAGGACACCACGCGGACCATACTGGGCTCGGAACGCTGGATCCTTCGGATAGTCGTCCAACTCCGGCTCTTCCTCAGCGTTTAGGTGGTACAAGTTCCCATAGAACTCGTCGAATCCATGCACAGTCGGCAGGAACTCGTTGCGATCACCCAGGTGATTCTTGCCGATCTGCGCCGTGGCATAACCGAGCGGCTTCAGCAATTCTGCGATGGTCGGGTCTTCCTTACGAAGTCCCAAAGTCGCTCCCGGCAGACCGACCTTGGTGAGCCCGGTGCGAAGTCCGTGTTGCCCCGTGATCAACGACGCCCGACCAGCCGTGCAGCTTTGCTCGGCGTAGTAGTCCGTGAAGAGCATCCCTTCCTTCGCCACGCGGTCGATGTTGGGGGTTCGATAACCCATCAAACCATGAGTGTAGGCGCTGATGTTCGACTGACCGACATCGTCGCCCCAGATGATGCAGATGTTCGGCTTCTTACCCGACTGTTTCGACTTCGCGGCAACAGTCTGATTATGGGCGGCCAGTGCCAACTGCTCACCTTTGGAAACATCGCAGCAAGCGGGCTTGGAGACCGCTCGGTCGTTCGCCGCCGCGTTGGATTTCTCCAGCACGCCGACCGTTTTCGGTGCCGCGGCTGCCTGCAGTGGACTCTCACGGCTCGCTGCCGCCAGGTAGCCCAACGAGGCACCGACGGCCAGGACGGCCAGCAGTTGCAGTTTCGAATTACGCATCATCAAGGTCCTCCATTCATCAGAAATACTTCCGTAGACGCTTATTAAGTGAGAGCCAGGGGGGCTCGTCGCGTCACGGATTGGTTTTTGGTTTTGCCCCAGCGCCCGCCGGTTGCGTCATGACACATCGAAATCCCACATGAGACATTCCCGTGTCCGGAGCACATCCGTGGCGCGCACTGGGCCGATATCGGGCGCAATAGGAATCGTTACAGAGAAAGGATCCGCCGCGCTGGGATCGTGAAGGCACCTGGGGATTGCGCGGATCGAAGGCGGTCTCGGGACCAGCCGGATTGACGATCGTACTGGGGCCGCTGCGCAATTCGTAAAGGTCAGCACGATACAGGTCGGCGCACCATTCCCAGACATTCCCGGCCACGTCGTAGAGACCGTAACCGTTGGGGGCGAAACTCTTGACCGGCGCGGTACGTTTATAGCCGTCTTGCGCCGTGTTCTTCCACGGGAATTCCCCCTGCCAAATGTTGCCTTGTGGTTTGTCCTCCGAGTATTTCTCGTCGCCCCAGACGTTCAGCTTGCCATCCAGTCCGCCACGCGCCGCAAATTCCCATTCCGCTTCCGTGGGGAGTCGCTTGCCCGCCCACTGGCAATAGGCTACGGCGTCGTCCCACGAAACTTGTGTCACGGGGTGATTGTCCCGTCCCTGCAAGTCACTCTCGGGTCCCTCGGGATGTTTCCAGCAGGCACCGGGCGTCCAGCGCCACCATTGAGAGACATCATGAAGGTCTTTGACTCGCTCAGTGCTCTCACGAAACACCAGGGAGCCGGGAACCAATAACTCCTTCGAAGGGGTAGGGGACCCCGGCGGAAGCTGCTGCATAATGTCTTCGAGAACGGGGGCCTGTTCAGCGGTCGTGACGTATTCCGTCGCCGCGACGAAAGCGGCGAATTGCTTGTTCGTCACTTCGGTCTCGTCCATCCAGAACCCGCTCACGCTGACACGGTGGACCGGCTTTTCATCCACCCACGCCATTTCCGAATCGGATCCCATTGTGAATTCACCGCCGGGAATCCAAACCATCCCAGGCGGGTTGGCAGGCAGCTTTTGCCCAGTTTGGGAATATCGCACGACGAGAAATGTCACCCCGAATGCAAGCAAACCCAAAACTAAGAGTCGGATGTTGTGCAGCATAGGTTTCGAGGGGTGCCGCGTGGCTTGGGATTTCTAGACCATTTCGAAATGACTTCGCCGTCAAACCAGGCGATCAGCAATTGATAGGCTGACCAGATCGAGATGCCTGGTTACGAAGTGGAACAGAATTTCTCCCTGCAGATATATCCAACTCTTTTCCGATTTAGAAGTTCGTATGGCGAAAAACGGACATTGAGAACCAAATCCGCACACGGTGGCTGACGTGGTGAAAGCTCGGACTCCAAACATGCAAAATGAGCGATGTGATCGTCGCGTATTCGTTTTAGCAACAGAGGCAACTGTTGATCGACTCACGACAATCAAGTTACCAAGCGGCGAGGCTGATCGTATCGCCATTCGTATGTTTGACAGAGCTTCAGTCTCGAACACAAACGAAAAAAGTCGCACACCCAACCGCTGAGGCAACTCAGCGACTGGGGCACGACTTCTTGAACCAAACTACTTGGGGGGACTGTTTACCAGCCGTAACCATAGGAGTTGTAATATCCGCCGCCGAACGGTCGATAGAACGCGCGGGGTTGCACATAGACACCGGAGTTACCGTAGCCGTTGTAATACCCATTGCCATATCCATTACCATAACCATAGGGACCGTTCCCATAGCCAGAATAGATGCGGCCGCCATTGCCATATCCGCCGTAATAGCCGCGTCCATAGCCATTGTATTGAACGCCGCCGCGCCCGATCGAGAGCACTTGAGCGTCTGCGTTACGGCTCGGATTGGCAACTGCAAACAGTCCCAAGGCCAAGGCCGTCAATAACAGTTTTCGTATCATCATTTGTTCCTTTTATGAATTCCTGACAAAACCGATTATGAGCGTTTCGGAACCACAACAATTTAAGCGGTTCTCAACTGCTGCAGAGGTTTTGCTCGCGTTTCTAAATAGATCACCAGAAGCAATCGACCAGCCCCGCCCAAAACTGCACCGGACACCCTGAGATGCCCGGTGCCGCGGGAGGTTAGCGGGTCTATTCGGCCTTCGTCGGCTCGGTCTCATTGCTGGTCACGGCCAGCGCGGCGGGAGCCATCTCACGATGCTGTTTCAACTCGATAATTTGTTCTTTGGTCAAGACCTTTTCAATCTGCACCAACTTGTCGGCTTCCAGGGCCAATAGACGGGCATGCAAACCTTGAATTTCGTGGTGCAGAGTCTCCAGATTAGTCTGGTACTGGTCCTGGATCTTGTCGGACGCTGCAGCCTGTTGAGCGGTCAACGTGATGCCGTCATGAGCCAGTTCCTTTTCGGCCGGAGTGGTGGGCTTCGCAGCGGCCGTTGTGGTCCTGGTGACGACGATCTTCCGGCCACGCGCCGTGACCTGCCGATGAGTCCGAACTTGCATGAGTTGCGGCTCGGTCAGATGGTCTTCAATCGCGGCGAGCATTGAGGCTTCCAACTTGATCATTTGCGTGTAGCGTTCGCCGAACTGGCCCCACACCTTACCGGACGACATTTCCGTCTGACCGACAATACCCTTGATCTGGTCTTGTTGTTCGGCAGTCAGCTTCAACTTTGCCAGGCATTCAGGAATCGCGGGGGCCGGTTGGCCTTCAGCACCTGCCGCGGCCTGCTTACCGCTCGCCTTGGCTTCCGCGGCAGCGGGATCCTTGGCAAACACGGGAGCGAGGGCGAGTACGCCGGCGACGGCCAATAGGCTCGTCACTTTGAGAAAACTGGTCATGGAACTTCGCATCGTGATCATCTCCGTACGTTATGGTCTAGCAGTAACCCAGCGGACGCTCCGTCGGTGAAACCTGTTAGATACTGAGGGACTAGGAAAACAAGCCGTGGTGCGAGGGGAATCCGGAGATCTCCCCTCGCACTTCGGTTGACTAAGGGTTACGCAACATTGGCATCGATCGTGGCCGAACTGGTTTCCCCGCCCGCACTCACCGAAATCTGGAAGGTCCTGGTCGCACGACTCGCGTGCTTGGACGTCTTCACACTAATGCGTTGCAAGACCGCGTCTACGGCATTCTCTGTGGCACTGCCGTTGAAGCTGATCTGCAAATCCTGTCCGCGTCGTCCACCGCTCACTCGAGCGACTTCTGAACCGTTAAAGAGGATCCGTCGACCACGAGCGTCGATGACGCCACCGCCACCGGACCCGTCAGTAATGAAGATCCGGTCGTGCTTGTCACCACCGGCGATCGCTCCGGCAGTGATCGAGGCATTGGCAAAGTTCACCGTCGGGCTGACATTGATCAACAGGGCTGTATTATCCAGGGGCACCGCGGCCTTCACCGACGTGGCAATGGTGCCTGGAATCGGCGACAATTGCAGGGTAAACAGATCCAGCACATCCAGGCTGAAGGTGGCGATATTGCTATCGGCCTGACCATCGTTGGCCTTAAAGGTGAAGAGATCTGCACCGCTGAAGCCAGGGTTCGGGGTATAGACAAAATTGCCATCCGGACTGAGGTTCAACGTACCGTGCAGCGGTTGGGTGACCGCACTGAATGTCAATGCGTCCCCTTCCGTGTCCGAGCCCAACGGGGCGAGCGAACCGTTAAACGTTCCGTCCTGGGCGGCCGAACCGCTGCCGTCCACGACGACCGGAGCATCATTCACTCCGGTGACTGTCACGTTGACGGTGGCGGTGCTAGTACTCCCGTCGATATCCGTGATGGTATAAGTAAATGAATCCGAGCCGCTGAAATTCGCGTTCGGCGTATAGCTAAAGGTTCCGGTGGGCCCGACCACGGCCACTCCGCTGGCGGCTCCCGTTGTCAGGCTCCAGACGTTTCCGCCGTCGGCACTGGGAGTATCATTTGCAGCCACATTGCCGGTCGTCACGCCACTGTCTTCGAGGACAGTCACAGCATCATTGACGGCCACCGGTGAGTCGTTGACTGCCGTTACCACGATCGCGACGATCGCGGTACTGGTGTCGCCATCCGTGTCGGTGATCGTGTAGGTAAACGAATCCGGACCGTTGTAGTTCGCAGTCGGCGTATAAGTGAAGGTCCCGTTGGGATTCACGACAGCCACGCCGTTTGTCGCTGCAGTCGTCAGGGTCCAGACGTTTCCGCCATCACCACTGGGAGTGTCATTCCCGGCCAGGTTGCCGCTGGTCGTTCCACTGTCTTCCGCGACAGTCAGCGTGTCAGCCACGGCAACGGGCACGTCGTCGACTGCGGTCACAGTGACCGAGACCACTGCGGTGCTGGTACTGCCATCGCCGTCAGTAATCGTATAGCTGAAGGAATCCGAACCGTTGAAATTGGCATTCGGCGTATAGCTGAAGATACCGACGGCATTCACCGTAGCCGTACCGTTGGCGGCCGGTGTGGTCAAACTCCAGACGTTTCCACCATCGGCACTCGGGGTGTCGTTGAGGGCAACATCGCCAGTGGTCGAGCCACTATCCTCGATCACGGTCAGAGCGTCAGCCACGGCGACCGGCGAATCATTGACTGACGTCACGGTGATCGCAACGGTGGCGATACTGGTGTCGCCGTCAATATCAGTGACGGTATAGCTGAAGGAGTCCGAACCATGGAAATTGGCGTTCGGAGTGTAACTGTAGGTGCCGTTGGGATTGACCACGGCCACACCGTTGGCGGCAATCGTCGTCAAGGTCCAGACGTTTCCGCCGTCACCGCTGGGGGTGTCGTTGGTGGCCAGGTTGCCGGTGGTGAGACCGCTATCTTCAGCCACGGTCAACGTATCATTCACGGCGACAGGCACGTCGTCGACCAATGCGACTGTGATCGCGACAATCGCAGTGCTCGTGTCGCCATCAGCATCGGTAATCGTGTAGCTGAAGGAGTCCGCGCCGTTGTAGTTGGCGTTGGGGGTATAGGTGTAAGTTCCGTTGGCGTTCACGACGGCGACGCCATTGATGGCGGGAGTCGTCAGGCTCCAGACGTTGCCACCGTCACCACTGGGGATGTCGTTCGTCGCCAGGTTACCACTCGTGGTACCGCTGTCTTCGGCGACACTCAGTGTATCAGCCACGGCGACCGGCACGTCATCGACTGCAGTCACGGTCACAGCAACGGTCGCGGTGCTGGTGCTGCCGTCGGTATCGGTGATGGTGTAGGTGAAGGAATCCGCACCGTTGAAATTGGCGTTCGGCGTGTAGGTATAGGTACCGTTGGGATTGACCACGGCCACACCGCCAGTGGCAGGTGTCGTCAAGGTCCAGACGTTTCCACCATCAGCACTCGGCGTATCATTGAGCGCCGCATCACCGTTGGTGGTGCCACTGTCTTCCAGGACGAGCAGCGTATCGTTGACGGCTACCGGCACGTCATTGACTGACGTCACGGTAATCGCCATGGTGGCGATGCTGGTATCACCATCGATGTCGGTGATCGTGTAGGTAAAGGAATCCGGGCCGTTGTAGTTGGCGGTCGGAGTGTAAGTGAACGTCCCGTTGGGGTTCACGACGGCCACGCCATTGGTCGCCGGTGTGGTCAACGTCCAGATGTTTCCGCCGTCGCCACTGGGGGTGTCATTGGTTGCCAAGTCACCGGCGGTGAGAACACTGTCTTCAGCCACAGTCAGCGTATCATTGACGGCCACCGGCACGTCATCGACCAGCGTGACCGTGATGGCGACCAGTGCCGTACTGACATCACCATCAGCGTCGGTAATCGAGTAGTTGAAGGAGTCTGCACCGTTGTAGTTGGCATTCGGTGTGTAAGTAAACGTCCCATTGGCGTTCACCACGGCGATGCCATTGGTGGCCGGTGTCGTCAG
>JAQGHS010000887.1 GCA_028291605.1 Planctomycetaceae bacterium
CCAGAGGGACGGGCGCGGCAGCCCAGACGGGATGGGCGCCGAGACAAATCGCGACGACGAGACCCCAGATTCGTAGATGCGAGAAATGCCGTTTCAAAGCGATTCCGAACAAAGCCAATTTCGACTCAGCCTATCGCCTGTGACAGATCGCTCCGCCCACTTGGTGCATTCCATCAATTAACGCCGCAGACATCCTAAACCGAAACCCGCTAAAGACCTGTGACAAGTCCGCAAGACGCAGATACTTTACAGGATCCAAGCTGAGCGTACAATCAGCACGGCATTCACGCCAAGTTCATGGTGTGAGCCGCCTCAAACAGAGGCGAACTATCGCCACTCCAGTACGCCAACTTGGGCTGAAACGCGAGGAAATTCTGCGGCGAGCCCGATCCGACTTCGGGCTATGGCTTTTCGCTCAGATCGCAGCGACAGACAAGCTGCCCGCAGCCCGGGCAGCCCTGGCCGTATTTCTTCAGAACTGCTGCCTGCAGATCGACCTTCGCGATATTGGCGATCGTCGCCAACCAGGCCAGGACATCGGCAAACTCCAAGGCAAGTTCTTCCGGAGTTCCTTCGCGCAAGGCGGCGGCCAACTCCCCGATTTCCTCCATCAACCACATGAAGGTCCCATCAACCCCTCGAGCTTCGTCTTTTGACGAGTACATCTTGGCAATCAGGGCTTGTAAGTCGGCTAAAGAAAACGAGACGGGCGGTTCGACAGACAACGGACATTCTCCCTAAAGAATTTAACACAAATGTGTTACGGAATTCTCAACACAGCCTGAATCACCTGCAACCGGTACTTGCACTACTTCTTCGGTGGTTCGGTGACCGTAATGGTCAGCGGCAAACTCGGGCTGGAAACGAGTGTATTTGGTCGATCTTTCGCCTGTGGATCCTTGTTGAAGGGAACCTGCGCCTGACCTAAAACGGAAATCGTGTAATCGCCCGCGCGTGCGCCGTTTTGAACGGTGAACTTCACTGTTGTCTCATTCGCGCCGCCGGGGATTTCCGCAGTCGGCATCTGGATGACCCCAGGGAATGCAAGCGGGATCACGGTGATCTTATCTTTGAAGTCGGGCCAGTATCGCGTGGCAATGACTTTTACGGAGACCTCTTTGCCCGCTTCAACAGTGACCTTTTCGGGCTGCACCTTGAGGACATACGGAGCCTTTTCACGAACGCCCACAATCAAATCACGCATCGGGGCGCTACTGCCAGGATTGGCATCGGCCCACACGCGCGTGTAGGGCCGCACTTCGTGCCGCAAGGTTTGTCCTTCGACCGCGGCGGTGGCGATCAGTTTCACAGCTGCGGCACCGACCGGAGCATTTTCATCAGCCCAGAAGACGAACGTCGTACGATCGTTGTTAAACAGACTGGTCGGAGCCGCATAAACTCCGGGCGGCAACCCTTCAGCCGTCACGGTGATGGCTCCGGTAAATCCTTGGTGGCGATAGGCAATCACGTCCATGAAAACGGAACCGCCCGCCCACACCGTGTTACCTGAAGGGCCGGGATTCTCGGCATGGATGGCAGCGATGTCAAAATCAGGCACCGGTTTACGAACTGCGAGAACATACTGGTACCGCGGTCCGCCTCGACTGTAGCGATCCTGCACGACGATGTGATACTTGCGCTTGGCTTGCAGATTGAAGACCCCGATCGGATCTCGAATATGCGCGTCGAAGGCATTCGTCCGCGGGCCGGAATCGTCCAATTCACCCAAGGTCATGTCTTTATCATCATACACGCTGACATACGGATCGGATTGACCGCTAATCCGTTCAGAATAGACTTCGAAGCTGTATTCACCGCCCCCATTTTCCGGGATGTCGACTTCAAACCAATCCGCATCGCGCGGCTTATCAAATCGCCCGCTGACAATGGCCGGCAGGGTCAATTTCTGCGGCTGGGTCCGTTCGTCGTTCGGTTCAATATCAAGAATCACCGGCAAATCGGTCACCATCACACAGGCCGGATGCAGAGCTCCCGCACCGACGGGGGCTCGAACCTGCATTCCATTCAACGCGAAGGTCGCCGCGGTGGGTGCCACGGTGTGATCAATGGGATGCTCAAAAAATGAAAACTGGCGTGCCCGCGCCAAATCTGACGGCACGCTGAGCGGGAAGGTGAACTCATCCAGCTGCGGAGGCAATGTCGCCCCAGCCCCTTCTTTGAGCGAACGGCCATACGCCGTCATATTCACGGTCTGTCCCGCCTGTACGGCTCTTGGAAAGAGGTTTTCTACATGCGGCAACGTGGTAATCACCAGCCGATACGGCAAGCCACCGCGATAAATCAGATCGTGGACGACGGCAAAATACTCACCGTCTGACGGGGCGGCAAAGTCGATAAAGGGATCACGCCCGTGATAGTCGCCGCTTGACGCCAGGCTCTGACCAGTCGCACTGTTGAGAATCAGATTCGCATCCAATTGCGATTCCAGTTTCATGGCCTGGCAATCGATGACGACGCGTTGCCCCTTTTTCAAGTTGAACTTGAAAACATCCTGGCCATTGCCATCGGACGTGCCATTGATGGCCGAATTGAGAGCCACCCCTTGAGCTTGCGCCGCTTCGTTGTTGGGTTCGGTCTCCGCCACATCGGTGAGACCATGGGTGATGGAGAGAATCCGGGGATTGCTGACCCCGTATTTCCCAACCATTCGAACATCGTAAGTCCCTGCGGGAACATTAGGTTGCGCGGTCACCTTAAAACGGCCCGGCTTCACCAGTTCCGCAGACAATCCGGCATGTTCAAATCGGAGGGCTTGAACGTCTTCCGTATCGCGCCCCTGGGCTTCCACTTCGAGAGAAGTTCCCGCCCCCAGTCCCAAAGGCTGAATCCGGTCGAACCGAATGGATGGTAATTCGGCAACGGCAAACTGCGGACTGGCGAGACAGACGGCCGCGATCATCGCGACAAAAACTTTTCCAGGCTGATAGTTCATGGGAGCGCTCAATTCTCAAATCTTTGGACTGCGGTAATTCCTCGCCGCTTTCTCACCCAGGCTCAAGTACCGGATGGCGTTTTCGAGTCCATATCACAACTCTGATTGGCAGATGTTTCTACCTCAAAATGGAAAGCGGTGAGGAATCACTGCAGTCCAAAAGTTCTAAGCCTCTTAGCATACCGAGAATCTGGTACTGGACGCGATCCTGACCGCGCAGGATTTACCCGTCAACCTTTCCCAAACTTCGTATGCGAAGGGTCCTGTTCTGTTAATCCAGAGCGATTAGCCTGCTCTGGCACGACACAGTGACTTTGACTTTCTCACCTGATGACTCGGTCATGCTAGCTGCACCGACTAGATCAGGAAGGATGAAACGACCGGGGCGCGGATGCCGAAAATATCTTTGCCGACCGGTTCTCTGTGCGGATGCCATCTTGCGTGAAACTGCGCAAGCTTCTCCTTCTGTAACAGATCGATGCAGCCGGCAATCAGGCGTCTCGTCAACTTGATTCGGAAAAGTCTACCCAGGATTCTCAGCGTCGCCAACCGGCAACGCCATTTACCGCGGACTGAGGGTTTGATGCGGCTACCTCGACTTCCTCGCCTGCGGATCGCGTTGCCATCCGTATCGCCTTGTACCAAAGCCAACAGCTGGGTCGTTGGACTGTTCGCAGTGACGTTGGCGATCATCAACTGGAACACCCACGCCAAGTCAGCGGGTGCGTATCGCGGAGCCGTGCCTCCGCAAATCCCGGACCTCGCAAGTCACAATCCGGCCCCTGCGGGCGGAAACGCCAATGCCCCGCAAGCCGCAGCCGTCGCGGCTGGTCCCAAGATCGATGGTAAATTAGCCCTGCGGTTGAAGCAGGCCTTGATGCTCGACGCCCGGTCCAAATTGCAAACGATCCCCGATTACATCGCAACTTTCACCCGGCAGGAACGAGTCGGCGGAAAATTGCTGATGCGGGAATCGACGGACCTGAAGATCCGCCACACTCCATTTAGCGTCTACATGAAATGGAATGAAGGGGGCGACATCGGACGCGAACTCCTGTTCGTCGAGGGCCTGAACGACAATCGCATGCTGGTCAAAAAAGGGGGCCAGGTCGGCGAAATGCTGCCGACTTTTAAAGTGGACCCCTCTGGCGAGCTGGCCATGAAAGAGTCGCGCTACCCTGTCACGACATCTGGACTGTTGAAGCTCGTTGAAAAAATCATCGACTTCGGCAATCGTGATGCCAAGCTCGACGAGGGGGTCGCCTGTCAGTTCTTGCCGGACCAGAAGATCGACGGCCGGATGTGCTATGTCATCCGCACCGACTACGATTGTGCTGAGGTCGATCCGGAATACCGCACGTCTCTCATTTTCGCCGACAAGGTGACTGCCCTCCCGTTGTGCATCAAGAACTACGGCTGGTCAGATCGCTGCGGAGCCCCCGAATCAGCCAACGACAAGCTCTCGGAGGAGACGCTGATCGAGTTCTACGCCTTCACCGGACTTCGCTATCAGTCGCGATTGGCAGAGAACGAATTTGAGCAGTCGAATAAGCAGTATCGATTCCGCCGATAGCACCTCAACACGGTTGGCCACATCAGCCGCTGGGCGTTAGGCCACGGTTCGGTGTCAAAACCGAGTCGATGTACCAATTTTGATCGACAATCCTTGAGTCTGAATTACGGCTTACGCCGAAGCAATTGTCAGACACTTGTCATTTTTCCCACGCCAGATCATGACAACCGTCTATTTCTGGCCCAAGATTTTCGCGCATCCATTCGGTCTGAGATACCTGGGTTCCATCTGGACGCCAGTATTTGTGCTTTCGCAGGATCGTCTTACGCGGCATTTGCCACATCTCACCTTCGTACGCCTTCAATCCTCCATCGTAATATTCGACGTAGTACCCCCAGGAGATGGTGTATCCCGCCAAACTGTGACGTACTCGATTCCGGCTCCAGAGTGATCCGTCCGGATTGTGACACTCGTACTCAAATGCTGGAAACAACCAATATCCCAAACCAAGCAAAGTATCGAGAAACGACAAAATACGGGTTCTCAGCGTTCGATCCCGATTGCGTCGCAGCGATTCGCGCACGAGAAGTCTCAGACGCTTCTCCATCGTCTTTCCGTGGTACAAATCGATTTCTTCAATGACAGTTCTCATGGATTGTCACCGCATGATCGTCAGATCGATACTGAAATCGAACGCTCGCACATTCCCTGCTAACACGACAGCGTACAGACCCGACCCCTCAGCGTACTATGGTTTCGCGGCCACGGCGGGTGCAGCCCCGGGCGAAGCCGGTGACATTGGCAGCAAACGCTTTGATTCCTGCAGCAGGAAATCAATGTCTTTGAAGGGCTCGTGGCTGATATCCTGCCAGCGAACCAGCCCTTGGGCGTCAATCAACAACGTCGCATGCAGTGGACGGTTTTCGAAATCGTCGAAGGCCCGATTCGCTTTGAAGGCGTCCATCGGCGGGTTACTCAGCAACGCGAACGGGAAGGGCTGATCGCCGTATGATTTGAGCGACTTCTCCAACCCTTCGCGACCGTCCGTACTGATGCCCACCAGCGTGATTCCCTGCTTGGCAAACTCAGGCGCCTTCGGCGCAAACGCCTGTAACTGTTCGCTGCAATGCAGGCAACCGTGGCCTAAGAAGAAGATCAAGACCAACGGCTTGCCCCGCAACTGAGCCAACCCCACTTTCTCACCCGTGGCATTCTCGGCGATCCATTCCGGGGCCGCCTGCGGCTGCCAGCGGAACGGTCCCAAGGTGTCCAAGGCAGGCCGTTCACCGACGTCTTTTTCAGGCGGCTTGATGTCGCGCCAGTCCTCTGGAAGGCCATTTTGCACGGCAAATGGCGTCAGTCGCGAGAAGATTGGAGACGCCTTGATATCAATGTGCGTCGAGATCGCACGAAGCTTGTCGAAGGTCTCCTTCGCTTCTTTCGGCTCACCGGCCAGAATCATCAACTCGACTAAGGAAGCGAGTGGATGCGTCTGATTCTTTCGTGAGCTGACTGCATCACGCCCCGCCTTCAAGGCAGCATCTTTTTCACCTGACTGAAACTGGATCCGTGCAACATAGATGGGGTCAACGTCACCCGCCTCGCGCAGCTTGACTAAGGCAGTCTTGAAATCTCCCCCCGCGACAGCCAGATGCCCCTGGACCTCGGCCATCGCCTTTTCCAACGCCTGAATCTGCGGGTTGGTCGGCTTCTTTTCCGGAATCATCGGATCGGCTTCTGGAAGTGCCGGAGCAGGGGCGATCAAAGGGGCCGGCTTAGCAGCTTCGGCCTTGGCCTTTTCTTCTGCGTCTTTCTTGGCTTTCGTTGCATCGATTTCGGCCTGCTTGCGACTTTCTTCCTTCAACCGCTCTTCCAAAGCTGCAAGCTGGACCTTTCCACCTTCCACGTCACCGCGTCGAACTTTCGCAACACCCAGATACCGCAGGCGCTTGTATTGTTCGAGCGGAATTTCCGTCGGCTCGAGATAGCTTGTCTCGCACAACGCGGCCAGTTCATCCCACAACTCATATCGATTCAGTTCTTCAAACAACCGTAGCCGGCCGTAGTAGCTGCTGCCGTGTTTCTGCATCGTGTTGTACTTGGGATGCCGCGGTAATTCCGACATGTTCTTGGCCAGATCGACCGCATCTCGCACACGCCCCACGAAACTCAGATCGCGAATCAACCATTCGTTGTTGTGGGCGAAATTGTGAATCTGGTCGGGCAACACGCGATCCCGCTGCATGTAGGCATGGTCGACTCGTGCCGAGGCTTCCTGTTGCCAGGCTGCATCCCCGTAGCGATCAACTCGAGAAAAAATGTGTCCCGACATGTGCCACATATGGGCAATCGAGGGAGCTGACTGACCACACTTCGCTGCGGAGGGGATCGCCAGTTCGGCTTTTTCATAGTCCCACAGATGAATCTTGTAATGATGCACGGGATGCAGCGGTTCGACAGCCAGTACCTCGTTGATCAACGCACTGATTGCCAGGTTGCTGGTGATCGGCACACCATGGCTGCGATTGTCCCAAAGCTGGTAGCACAAGAACGCCTTCGCCTCGAGGTCCTCGGAATGATCCAGATAGATCCGTTCCAGGGCCTTGGTGTATTTCTCGTACTTCTCCTTGTCCCCCTTCTCTTTCTTTTTCTTCGGATCGTCTTTGTGAAAGTTCTCCAGGGCTTCGATGTATTGATTTTCGCGCGGGGTCAGATCCTTCTTCCGCTTGACCGCTTCGGCAATGAAGACCTTTGCCCGCTTCTCGTTATTGGTATTCGCCATCGACATGCCCCAGTAGGCGATCGCACAACTGGGATCGAGTGCTGCCGCCTGACGGAATGATCGCTCGGCTTCGAAATACCAGAAACCGTGGAGTTGTCCGACTCCCTGATTGATGAATTGCTGGCACTCAGGCACCTTCGTCGTCACGGGAAAGTTCACCTTTCCCGTATTGGACATCAGATAAGCCTTTTGCCGCGGCCCTTCATCAAATGCTTCACCGTGCAGCGAATGCCCAGGCTGGATCGTTGGTTGCGCGGCAGTAGGAGTCGTGGGAGCAGCGGCAGGCGCTGTTGCCGCGGGTACATCAGCCTTGGGAGCAGCCGGTACGGCGTCCTCAGCGGATAGCAAACCCGCCAGCATGAAACAGACCAAGGTGAAATACGCGAATTGACGCAACATAACAGCCTCAACAGGGCAGGGAGTGTGTCTGGCAGTCAAAGCAAATTGGCGGAAACGAAGGCAGGACTCATTTCGCAAATCGTCAAGAGCATGGCGCGTCGTCCGGCGGGGCGAAAAATCGGACAACGCTTTATTGTGACACTGGTGGTATCGCCAATTCTAGAGCAATTCTAGACTTACCTGGAAAAACCCGCCGGCGCTGACCACTCGTATCGACTGTCAGTAGCCATACTGAGGCAGATCGTGGAACAACGCACGACAGCCTCAGCCGTCCCCACAGTCTGGCAACAGTCACAGCCACGATTGGCAATACTGTTTCCTATTTGCCCGGAGCTTTGCCCTCTGCCTTGTTTTCTCTCTCAACGGGAGGTCCCAGCAGATCCTTCAGCGTCTCACGCAGTTCCTCGTTCGAGGGATCCAGTTTGATGACTTTTCCATCCTTGCCCACCAGGATCCGATAGGGAGTCGCCATGATTCCATACTTCTCGACAACCGGCTGTTGCGCTCCTTCTTCTGCAAATTCGTCGGTAAAGTTGAAAAGATTGCTCCAGGCGATCTGATTCTTGGCCAGGAAATTATCAAGTGCGGTCTTGTTCGTATCTTTGCTCACTCCAATGATATCGAAACCCTTGGAAGAATAGCCTTGATAAAGGCTCTTCAAATTTGGCAAATCGGTAACGGAGGAGACGCTCGAGGTGGCCCAAAAGTAGACCAACACAATTTTGCCACGATAAGAGGCCCAATCGATTGGCTTTTGCGAAACCAATTGACCTTCCATCTCAAACGGTTGCCCAACCAGGCGCATGCGTTTCGCCATTCGCTGAAACTGCTTGGAAAGCTTACTCACTTCTGACTGTTCTGACTGCGACATCAATCCGGCGATTTGCTCATAAACTCGAGAGGACAGGCCAGGGGTTTTGGACCTTTCAAACACACTCCCAATCGTGTAGATGCGTTTCAGTAGCTGTTCGTCGAAGTCGCACGATTTGATAAAGTCGAGCGAATCAGCGAGCAAATCTTCCTGTTCTTTTGCATTAAGTTTGTCGAATTGCTGCAGATTCGCATACAGCCGCTGCTCCTTCGAGATCTTGGCGAAGGCCTTGCGAGGATCCGCGCGATATTTCTGCGCGAGATCCAACCGTTGTTGAATGGCTTTCTTATCCCCCAGTCGAGTCTTCAATGCCAGCGACATAAACTGTGCATTTAAGGCTTTCTCCGCCAATGTATCGTTCACCCCTTTGGTATCGAGAACGATTTGCGAAGCCTGCATGACGGCCGCGACAACCTTCGCATAGTACGCCGCGAGAGCCGCCTGCGAGTCCAGCTCTGGTTGCTTCGCATACATCAAATCATCGGCGAATTTCATCAACATTTCAGGGCTGGCTCCCGTCGGCACCTCGAAGGAAGGAACTGCCGCCGGATTCCTGCCTTGAGCCGCCCTGGGGGACTCAAGTTTTTCAGTCGATTTGGAAGTCGCTTCAGCCTTTGCCTTCGCGGGGGCCGAGGGGGCCTTCGACTTTTGCTGCTTGGTATCTTCTGCCGAAACCGCACTGCAGCACAGAATCACTACACCGATCAGTCCCATACCCCATCGCCGATTGAAGTTCATTCCATTCCCCAGTTAAAAGACCAGACTAAATGGCGTAATCCCGCCAATCTCAGGAGGGTTCCGCAGCTCAATATTAGGACGTGAATTATTGAAGATAAGCCGCGAGCGAGGATCGAACCAGGACTCCGCAATCACAACTCATGCGGGGACTTCCTATACGCAACAGCCCAAGCTGATACGTCATCGTCCATTGGGGCCGGGGAAAGTTCAAGTGCACGCCTCTTTCAAGCGAATCTGCCTGCCTCGTACGTCCCATTGCTGCATCCGCAGATCACTACGCATCGCCATCCTGAAGATCCCAGTCAAATCTTCAAATTAGACAAATCACTGCGTCAAGCAGATCTCCCCACCAGTGGGCTTGTTTCCGCCATCGTCACCGATGACAATAAAGCAGCCTCGCGTATCGACTTACAACGAGATCATCACTTCTGAATGGAACCTTGACCGACTGCGGAAAGTGTTCATGCCGCGTCCTTGGGCTGCGTCTTACCGCTGGCTGACGATCTTGGCGGGGATACTCCTCTATCTCACTCCAGCGCTAGATTTGCGCGCTCAATCGGCCAAAAGATCGGCAGCGCCTCCTGCCACCCAGACCATCATCTTCATGCGGTCGGAACATCCCGTATTCGTCGAGTTGACTGTGTTGCTGGGCAGCAAAGAATTGCGTGAAGTCCGCTCGCAGCAAGTCACCCAGGCCTTTGGAGATTTGGACGCCAACGGCGACGGAATCATCGATCAAACGGAGCGCGATGCCGCGCCGCTGGCACTTCGCAAGCTGGGCGTACAGGAAAAATGGGCGACTCTCCTGCCGCGTCTCGATACGAACCCCGCAGACCAAAACGTTTCCGCTGCCGAACTGACCGCTTTCGCCAAGCAACTGTTTGGGCCGCCTGTCACGCTGGAAGCCCGCCTGCGTGGCATCCGCCGGGCCGGCCAGGCGGTCGAGTTGTTCGATTTGCTCGATGACAATCAAGATCAAGTCTTGACTACTTCGGAATTTGCAGCCCTTTCCACGCGGCTGCAGAAACTGGATGCCGATGGTGACGAATCGTTTTCGGTCGTGGAAGTCGAACCGTTTCGAAATCCGTTCGGCCCGCGCACGGCCAGCGCTCCCGTCCCTGCAGAAGATGCTCCCTGGATTGTCGCCGAAAACGCCGCCGAGATCCTGCTGAAACGGTTTGATCAACAGTCGCCCATGCAGGTCCTGAGCGCCGCGGAACTCGGGATTTCGCCGAAACTTGTCGCCACGGGCGATACCGATCAGGACGGCGCCTTGAATCTCGAAGAACTTCGCAAATGGCTGCCTACTGTCCCACCGCATTATCGATTGAACGTCAGCCTGCCGGTGGGAAGGACGGGGCAGACAAGCCTGGTTTGGACCGATACCTCTCTGCCGGCAGCCGCACCCGCTAACCCCGGTCGTTTGCGCCCGGTGGCCGCCCTGCTCAGAAAAAACATCGAAACGGCGATCGCCGGGCAACCTCTGCAAATCCAACTCCCCGCACTCACCAGCCGCACCACTCAAAAGGACAATGTGGACTTCTACAAATTGCAGTTTCGAAAAAGTGATCGCGACAAGAACAAATACCTCGACCAGACCGAATTTGCCTCCCTGAATCTGCCGGGAGCCACATTTGAGGCAGTCGATGCGGATGGTGACGGCCAGATTTTTGACAAAGAAATCGAAGAGTTCCTGAAGCTGGAAAGTCTGGTCGATCAGGTGCGTGTTGTCGTCGCCTATGACAACAACGAAGTATCGCTATTCTCATTGCTGGACCAGAATAAGGACAATCGCCTCACGCCGCGCGAGTGCCTGCAAGCCACCACTGCCTGGAAATCGAGTGATACCGATCTAGACGGTCAATTGGCACGGAATGAGCTTTCGGGCAAAATGCGACTGATCGTCGAACTGGCAAAACCTCGCTTGTTCAAGATCCCTTTCACTTCACAAGGCACAATGACCGGCGAACCGATCATCAGTCCCCAGTCAGAAACCACACCCGTGTGGTTCCGTGGCATGGATCGTAACATTGACGGAGATATTTCACGCCGCGAGTTCATCGGCAACGACGACGCGTTTCGAAAATGGGATCGAGATGGAGATGGTTTAATCAGTTCGGCGGAAGCCGGACGTTGATTTCAAACACGCCAGACAAAGTTAGAGTCATAGTTCTTTCACGCTGAGGTCTTCGGCCATGCCGCAGTTAGCTCATACCGACAAACTGTTAAGAGGCGTCGCCGCACGGATGCGCCTGGCCAATCTGGGACGCCAGTGGCGCTGGATTTTTCTCAGCCTCTGCGCGGTCTACACGGTTGCCTTACTCGTCAGCCGCGCCACAGGATGGGGAGCCGAACAATTCCTGCCATTACACCTGCCCATTTTGGCAATGATCGCGTTTGCGTTGAGCGCCGCGTTCCATCGTCGCCCCACGGCCGCCGACGCGGCCCGGACGGTTGACATTCACGGGCAGACTCGCGATTTGTTCCTGACGATCACAATGCTCGGCAATTCGGCCGGTGAGTTTCAGCCGTTGGTCATCCAATCTGCCGAAACGACTGCCCAAAAATATCTTCCCGCGCAGGTCGTCCAATTCCCTTGGCAGAAGCCGTCTCTCCAGGCAGCGTTCGCGGCCTTGATCGTCTGGGCTGGTATCACGTCGTTCCCGCAATTCGATCCGTTCGGCAAAGTCGCCGAGGCGAAAGAAGCCGAACAGCGCGTCGAAAAACTCACTGCGGCACGGCGGGCCACCAAGGAACGCATGGAAGAGTTGAAGACCGCAGATGAGGCTGACCAGAAGAATGCCGAAGTCAACAAGGCCCTGGAGAAACTCAAGCAAGTCTTATCCAAGCTGGAGAAAAACAAGCCCACAGAAAACCAGGCCGCATTGGGGGGCGAACAAAAGAAGCTCGGCTCGTTATGGCGCAAGCTCAGTGCCGAAAAGATGGCTGAAATGCTGATGAAAGCCAACTCGGATCAATCGTTTGGCGAAGCGGGTAAAGAGTCCATGCAAAAATGGGCCAATGAATTGCAACAGGGCAACGCCGAAGCCCTGCGCAAAGAGATTGCCGAGATGCAGGAACTCGCCGAGAAAATCAAGAAGGCGAAAGACCCCATCGAGAAGGCCGAGCTACAAACCGAGCTGAAGAAGAAGGCTCAGCAAATGAAAGAATTTGCTGCAGAGAAAATCCAGAACAAGGCCTTGAAGGCGGCACTCGACCGGGCACTCGAGCAACTGGAATCATCGAAACAGGAGCGACTGGAAAAAGAGGCGGTCGAAGGACTCAAGGAATCACTGGAACTGGCCAAGCAGGAACTGCAGCAGATGGAAATGTCGGCCAAGGATATGCAGCAGTTACAAGAGGCCTTAAAGACGATTCAGCTGGCCAAGCAACTCAACGAAGAAGGCAAGCTCGAATCGGAGGCCGATGAGGGCTTCACGACGATGGAAGAATACCAGGAACTTTACGAACAGTTGATGGCCGAGATGGGCGAAGAAGGTCAACCGGGCGATGGCGAGGGGATGGGAGGTGGTGAACCCGAGAAAGATGATGAGTCGATAAAAACCAATTTCAAATCCGAGCAAGCGAAATCAGCGGTCAAAGCGGGCAAGATGCTGCTCACCATCAACACCAAGGGAGTCCCCCCCAGCGACGCTGCAGCCGAAGAGGTGAAAACCCAATATCGCGACCTCGTCCGCTCCGTCAAAAACAGTGCCGAGGAAGCCATCCAGCAGGAACAGATTCCACCGGGATATCACGACGGAATTAAGAATTATTTTAACTCGCTGGAAGAGGCGCCGCCTGTGGAACCTGTCAAGAAATGACGAAGAGTTTAAGCCACGGATTGACACAGATGAAACGCGGAAAAAGAGAACAATGTAGCCACGTTCGCCAGAACGTGGGTAGATTGCGTTAGCCCCACGCTCTGGCGAGCGTGGCTACAAATCAGGCTCAGCAATTCGCTGCCCCAATCCGTGTTTCATCCGTGGCAATCCGTGGCAAAAAACGACCTCGTCCTTTATCAGTCAAACGATTCCTGTCCAAATTATGCGACTCTCCAAATCTGTGGTCGTCATCTTTTTGGGAGTCCTGTTGCTGGGTATCGCAGCCTGGCTTTCCCAGCGTACGGTCTGGTCAAGACCGCAACAGGCGCTGGTCGTCTACTGCGCTCACGACGCAGAATACTCCGAGCCCATTCTTAAGGAATTTGAACGACGCACCGGAATTCCAGTGCTGATTCACTTCGATACCGAGGCGACTAAATCGCTCGGCCTCATCAATCTGCTGATCCACGAAAAATCGCAGCCGCGTTGCGATGTCTTCTGGAACAACGAACTGCTCGGGATGCTCGATCTTCAGGCACACGATGTGCTGAAACCGTATCGAGGACCAGGTTCCGAGCGCATTCCCGACCGTTATAAAGATCCGGAAGGGTACTGGACCGGATTCGCCGCGCGACTGCGCGTGCACATCATCAATACGACGAAACTGAAAGCCGACCCGGAAAGCATCGAAGATCTGTGGAAGTCGGACCAGTTGGATCAGCTCGCGATTGCCAAACCTCTTTATGGAACAACTCTTGTTCACTATTCCGTTCTCTCACAAATTTGGGGTCTGGATCGTCTTAAAACCTGGCATCAGGAAACCCGCCAACGGGGCCTCCATGAGGTCAATGGAAATGCCACAGTCAAGAATCTGGTCGCACAAGGTGCCTGCAGCGCTGGCCTAACCGACACAGACGACTATTTTGTCGCCAAAGATGCCGGCCTGCCGGTGGCCATGTTGCCGGTTCGAGTCAACGGTCAACAAACCATCTGTGTTCCCAACTGCGTCGCGCTGATCCGCGGCAGCCAACGCACGATCGAGGCTCAACAGCTCATCGACTTTCTCCTTTCGGCGGAAACTGAACTGAAACTGGCCCAATCCACCGCGCGACAAATTCCGCTCGGCAAGATTGACAGTGCCACTTTGCCCGCCGAGGTTCGCGAGCTGGCCGTGTGGGCTCAGGATGGGTTCGACCTGCGAACGCTCTATCCCGCGCGGCAAAAATGTCTGGCCTGGTTGACCAGGGAATATCTGCAGTACTCACCACCCACGACGGCTCCGACGCCTGGTGGAGCACCGTCTCCATGACCTTCACCGTGGCCTGGCTCTGCACGCTGTTGCGCAGCCTGATCTTGATGGCACTGGCACTCCCAGGTTGCGGATTGCTGGTTCGCTGGATCCGCACCTCGCCGCTGAGAACTCGTAACTGGCAACTGGCGATGTTATTGCTGCCCATCCTCTTTCCCATGCTGCTGACCGGCTATGCCTACAGCCAGATGACCCGGTTGTTGATCACCGATTGGTGGCTGCGTGAAATGTGGTTCGATCTTCTGCTTCTACTAAGAGTCATCCCCATCGGGACATTATTGTGGTACTACTCGCCTCCATCGCCTCTGTCCCGCGAAGCCTGGTACGCACGCGCCATGGCCTTCCACCCCAACGAACCGCTATGGCAACGAATCCGCATCCTGACCTGGTATTGGCTGCAGGGGCCGGCCCGCGCCGGATTATTCGCCGCGAGTGGCCTCTTCCTGGTCCTCTTTTCTGAGTTCGAACTCGCCTCACTGCTAGCGACAACTTCCTGGACTGTGTGGCTGTTTGATGCCCAAGGCGGCGGGTTACCTCTCATTGACTCGTTGAAATGTTGCATCGCACCCGCCTGTTGCACGTGGCTCGTCTGCGGAACATTGCCCTGGATGTTCGCCGCCAAACCGCTGCGCAGCGCCGATCACTCCGCGAATCAAAAGCCGATCTCCACACCCATCAGCCTCGCCTGCTGGACATTTCTCGCTCTCGTTTGGGGCTTGCTGATCGTGTATCCCTGTGTGCTCATCGGCGGGGACTCGTTCTCAGGTGTCATGACCTTGTTTGCGAATTCCGTACAAGTCCGCGGTCTCGCCCAAGGCATTCTCGTTGCGGCCGGAAATGCCTTGATTGCCGGGGTGATTACCGATCTGCTCGCCAACTGGTTACTCAGCCGGGCACGCCGCTGGGGCTGGATCCGCTTTACAATTCTCGCGCCGGGCTTCGGACTGTGTGGTTCACTGATGATCAGCCTGCTGCTGGTAGCACTCTTTCAGTCGACAGGGTTGAGACCACTCTACGACACACCGCTGCCGCTCCTGGCGGGGCTGATTCTCTGGTTGTTGCCGCGAGCCATCTTGCTGCAAGGGATGCTGCAATCGATTCGGTCGCCGATTGCCGAACATTCTGCCCGACTGCTGTTGGCGGCGAATGATCCTCAAAGGCAGCGGACAGCTCGAGACGTTCTCTGGCATATCCAGGGACGTAACGCGCTGGCGGTTCGGCTGTTGTTGTGTCATTGGGTTTATTGGGAACTGACACTGCCCGACATTCTTACGCCGGCAGGGCTGGTGACTGCTCCCGTGCGGCTGTATATCGATATGCACTTTGGCCGCAACGCAGTACTGACGGCCAAGGCAGGATTGACGCTCGCCGCACCGCTGCTGCTGGTGGCCGTCAGTTGGCCGTGGCTCAAGAAGAATGCGGTATAGATTGCATAAGGCGGGCGTCCTGTTCGAAATGTTTGGAAAAATGACTACTCCCCTTTGGACTCTCAAAAACGTCACGCTGCGGGGTACTCACCGACCTCGGTTAAACAACGTTTGCTGCGAGATTCAACCGGGTATCACCGCGGTGGTCGGGGACTCCGGTGCGGGAAAAAGTTCTCTCCTGAATCTATTCGTCGGATTCGAACACCCCGATCAGGGGGAGATCGTTTGCCATTGCGCCGCGACTAGAGGACAATTGGGCGTCTACTGGCTGCCCCCCGGGGACGGCCTGTGGAGCCACCTCTCGGTCCAGCAGCATCTGGAAATTGTCCGAACACCCGCTACGGACGCCGGCTCAATGATCGATCAGTTACTCACGCAGTTCGACTTAAGCGAGTTGCGTCGTGCTCGCCCCGACGATTTGTCGCAGGGGGAACGAGCCCGGCTGGCGATGGCGCGTGCCTTGGCCAGCCAGGCCAAGGTCCTTGTTCTCGACGAACCGCTCGTCCATACCAGCATCCTGCGGCAGACGAATTATTGGCAGTGGGTGCGAGAGCACGCAGCGCAACAGCAAACGTCGTTGGTCATTGCGTCACACGACCTGGAAACCATCGCCCGCGAAGCCGACCAGTTATTGATCCTCGAAGCAGGCCAATTGGCCTATTCCGGTCCCCTCGAACCGACTGCGAGATCGCATTCATCCGGCAGTGCCTCCGAATTGCTGGGACGGATTCTGAACTACCGCCAGCAGCACGCGAAAACTTAGCGTCGCTGGAAACAAAATTGACGGTCGGCGTGATCTAAGAGACATAGCACATCGCTCGCTGGAAATGAAACCCCCGATAATGCGCCGAATGCCGCAGTGGAAGATTCTCAACTCGGATGCAGACTCGGCGGACACCCGAGCTACCGGGACGGCGCGCCTCAACCGTATTCCGTTGCGTTCCAACCGGGTCACGGGATCGGTGCTGCTCGCTGGGGTCAGTCTGATTTTCCTTATCTCGGCAACCGGCTGCGAAGGCCTGGCCAGCGGTCAACAACTCTCGGTCCGAGAAATGCGGCACTGGATGCTGCCGTCCGAGGGGACTCGCGTGCCGGCTCCGCGAGCAGTCCATGCCGCGAAAAATGGCGAGCTCTACGTCTTGGACAACGCTGGACGTGTGCTGGTGTTTGATCCGCAAGGCAAACTGCGGCGACAATGGTGGATGCCGGAGTACTCAGTCGGCAAACCGGAAAAAATCTGCCT
>JAQGHS010000404.1 GCA_028291605.1 Planctomycetaceae bacterium
AGCCGAGTTGCTGGCCCGCGAACGGGGCATCGAGTTCACCGAAACCACGTCCACTGAACCGTGCGATTTCCTCACCATTGTGCAGGCCATCGTACAGAACGACAGTGGGGAATTGTCGGCCTCGGGGACGATTTTCGGGAAGCAATTTCTGCGGCTGGTGCGGTTGGGAAAATTTTCGATCGATGCTTATCTCGACGGCACGATGTTGATCTACCGGCACCGCGATGTCCCCGGTTTGATCGGCTACATCGGCCAGATCTGCGGCCGCCATCAAGTCAACATTGCCCACATGGCCCTGGGCCGGTTGCAGAATTCACCGGGCGGCGATTCGGTCGCGATCTTGAATCTCGACAATGAACCTTCGAACGAAGTCATTGAGGAGATCAAGAAGCATCCGGAAGTGACTGGAGTCGAAGTCGTGAAACTGCCCAAGGCGGGTACCCCATTGCCCTGGCTGGTTTCGAAGTAGGGTGGCCCCGACCCCTCGTATGCAAATCCTCCCCGTACTCGACTTACTGAATGGTGTCGTCGTGCGGGGAGTCGCGGGGCGGCGCGATACCTACCGGCCGATTGAAAGCCGCATCTGTTCGTCGTCCGAACCGCTTGCCATCGCGCGGGCCTTTCGAAGTCATTTTGGTCTCGAGCGGCTGTACGTGGCGGATCTCGATGCCATCCTGCAGCAGCGGCCGAACCTCGAGATTTACCGACAACTTTCGCGGGATGGGTTTTCGTTGTTGGTGGACGCCGGAATCCACAATCTGGCGACCGCAGCAACCGTCCTCGAGGCGGGAGCCGATTCCATCATTGCGGGGCTCGAATCGATTCCCAATCCCGCGCTGCTGCAGGCGCTCGTCGCCGAATGCGGACCGGGACGAGTCCTCTTCAGCCTCGATTTGCAGGATGGTCGACCGCTCATTGGGGATGGCGACTGGTCAGGAATGCCTCCGCTGCAGATCGCTCAGGTTGCAATTCAGCAGGGTATCGAGAGAGTCATCGTGCTGGATCTGGCACAAGTGGGGATCGCTGCGGGGATCTCGACATTGGACCTGTGTGCGGCAATTCGCGCCCAGAATCCTGATTTGGAGTTGATCACCGGAGGGGGTATCCGCAACCGAAATGATCTCCAATTGCTGGCGAACTCCCGATTGGATGGAGTGTTGATTGCCTCCGCTTTGCACAATGAGCAGCTCAAGAGAGACGACCTGGGATGTGGCTGAACCGAAAGAGTCCGGGGGCGTCACGATAGATGACACTCGGTTCGGCTGTTCGACAAATCAGCCGCTGGGCGCTAGCCCACGGTTCGGGCGACTTTCGACTCGATTTTCCAGCCGAACCGGACGCTAGCGCGTTCCGGCTGATTGGGTCGGACCCCAATTGCGAATCTGGTCATCACAGTGAGCGCCATTTGGCTTCAGCCGCCCGACACTGGAGAGTCAGGCTACTTTCCTGTTGTGAATTCCCTGTGAAGAGCGCCGCTTTCGCACAACTCAACCGCCGTCGAATCTTCCTCACCAACCGTTCCGCTCGGTTTTCCTACACGTGTCGGCCAGGACAGTGTACATTTCGTTGGGCCACGCCGTGCTTGATTCCCCTACCTTTGTCGATCAGAATATACAAGATCGCCCACTTTACCTCGTGATGCTCATAATCGATGGAATTCGTCCCTTCGACGAGGCCAGACATTTGGTCTGCGCTGGGGATCGATACGAGTGAGCGATCACTGTCGGCCTGACTGGGCCTGGTTGATAAGAGGTATAGCCCCAGCGCTTGGGGCTCGTGTTATCAAGGAATTTCGAGCACTTATGATCAAGCTTCTTCCAGGACAAACTGTCGGTATCGACCTCGGAACGACTTACTCAACGATCTCGCAAATCAACGACAAGGGTGAGCCCGTTTCGCTCTTGAACACTGACGGTAAGAAAATTACGCCGTCCGTGGTCTTGCTGGGTGAAGATGGCCATGTGCTCGTTGGGCCGTCCTTTGAACGCATTTCGCTCGAACCGCCCGATCACGTTGTCGAAGCCGTCAAGCGCCAGATGGGCAACAAAGAGTGGTTCAAGCTCTACCAGAACAAGAAGCTGACGCCGGAATTCATTTCGGCCCTGATCTTGAAGAAGCTGAAACAAGACGCCGAAAAGCAGATCGGCCCGATCGCCAACGCCGTCATCACCGTCCCCTACTATTTCAATGATGTCCGCCGCAAGGCGACTCAGGACGCTGGCCGCATCGCCGGTTTGAACGTCATCGACATCATCAACGAACCGACCGCCGCCACCCTGTGTTATGCCTGGCAGCGCGGTGAGCTGGGCCGTGCCGAAGGCCGCGACATCGAACGCACGATCATGGTCTATGACTTGGGTGGTGGTACGTTCGACGTGACCGTTGTGCGGTACACGCCGACCTCGTTCCGCGTGCTGGCCACAGACGGTGACGTGATGCTGGGCGGTCTCGACTGGACGCGCCGCGTGGTTGATCACGTCTCGGAACAGTTCGCCCGGAAATTCGGTGGTGCCGATCCCCGCACCGAACCGGAATCGATGCTCACCCTGACCGACGAATGCGAAAAGGCGAAACGGACTCTGTCGACGAAGGCCCAAGTGCCCATCGGCGTCTATTTCAAGGGCAAATCGCTGACGATCTCGATGACCCGCGGCGACTTCGAACGCATTACGTCAGACTTGATGCAGCGGACGAAGGACACCACCGAGCTCGTCATGCAACAGGCCCATGTCAAGCCGGGCCAGTTGGATGAAGTCGTGCTGGTGGGTGGTTCGACCTACATGCCGATCGTTGAAACGATGCTTCGCGAAGTGTGCGAACGCCAGCCCTCACGCGAACTCAGCCCGGAAGAAGCTGTCGCCCAGGGTGCCGCCATTCATGCCGCCATTCTGGAAGCGCGGGCGACCGGTGGCGAAAGCCGCATGGCCAAGAGCGTCATCAACCGGTTGCGTTCGGTCAGTGCGATCGATGTCAATTCGCACTCGCTGGGAGTGGAGATCACCGATCCCAACGACCGCAAGAAGAAGATGAATCACATCATGATTCCGCGGAATACTGCCATTC
>JAQGHS010000904.1 GCA_028291605.1 Planctomycetaceae bacterium
GGCCGGTATCATGTTCCAAACTGGCTGAACGACATCTCTGTCATCACAACATCCATTGCTGCCAAAGGGGGACGCCATGCGACTCTGGGGAAGAATTCTGCTGCTGAGTCTGATCTTAACCGGTGCAGGAACTCAGTTACCCGCGGCTGATGACTACAAGCACGGTCCAGATAGCGTCCGCCAGGAAGGCGTCCCCACAGGGACGGTCACTCAGCATCAGTGGAAGGATTCCAAAATCTTCGCAGGCACCGATCGCGATTATTGGATCTACGTGCCGACCCAATATGACAAAGCTCAGCCTGCCAGTCTGATGGTCTTCCAGGACGGCGGCGCATACGTCAACGAGAAAAATGACTTTCGGGTTCCAATCGTGTTCGACAATCTGATTCACAAGAAAGAGATGCCCGTGACGATCGGCATCTTTATCAGCCCAGGCGCCGTTCCCGCCGCTGACCCGAAGCAGAAGGCCCGCGGCAACCGCAGCTTCGAATACGACTCGCTGGGAGATCAATACGCGAAGTTCCTGATCGAGGAGTTCCTCCCCGAGATCGACAAGAGCTACAACATTTCGAAGGACCCCGCCCAGCGCGCGATCTGCGGCATCAGTTCCGGCGGGATCTGTGCCTTCACCGTGGCTTGGGAACGCCCTGATCAGTTCGGGAAGGTGCTCAGCCACGTCGGCAGCTTCACCAATATTCGCGGCGGCAACGTCTACCCCTATTGGATCCGCAAGACCGAACACAAGCCGATTCGAGTGTTCCTGCAGGAGGGATCCAACGATCTCGACAACCTGCACGGCAGTTGGCCGCTGGCCAACCAGGAAATGGCCGCAGCCCTGAAGTTTGCCAAGTACGACTACAAGTTTGAGTACGGTGACGGCGGCCACAACGGCAAACACGGCGGCGCCATCCTACCCGATTCATTGCGCTGGCTCTGGCGGAAATGACCCGTAGCCCGACTCGCTGAGTCGGGTCCTTTTTCTGGAAGACACCCGACTTAGCGAGTCGGGCTACGTACCGGATTACCAACGTGCTTGAACGTCGCCCATTTCGGTTTCTGCGCAGTCTGGGCCGCAGCCGACAGATCGCCACCGTACTGCTCAACTACGGCTTCGGTGACGTCGTCGAGCGGCTCGGTTTGATGCGCTACATCCGGTGGGGCAAACGACTGTTGTTCCGACGCCGAGGCGACCAGGAAACGCGCCTCACTCGTCCGCAGCGCATCCGCATGGCACTGGAGGACCTGGGCGCCTCATTCATCAAGTTCGGGCAGGTAATGAGTACCCGCCCCGACTTGGTGCCGGCTGATGTCATCGCCGAACTCGCCAAGCTGCAGGAAGGGGTCCCCCCGTTCGATTCCAAGACGGCGATCGAGATACTCGAGGAGGAACTCGGTGGATCAGTCAGCGAGCTATATGCGGAGTTTGATCCCCAGCCTTTGGCGGCCGGCTCGCTGGGGCAAGTCCATCGCGCCAAGCATTTCGACGGCACACAACTAGCCGTCAAGATTCGCCGGCCACACGTCGTACGGGACGTCGAACGCGATCTGGAACTCATGCTGGAACTGGCAGGCATGGTCGAACGGCACATCCCTGAAGCCGAGATCTTCGACCCCGTCGGCCTGGTGCAGCAGTTCTCACGTTCGATTCGACGTGAGATGAATTTTCTGCGGGAAGCACGGACGGTCGAAGAATTCTCGCGGCTGTTCAGCCACGACGCCACATTGGTCGTTCCGAGAATCTATCCGGACTTGACCAGCGATGCCGTGATCACCATGGAATTCATCGACGGCCTGCGAGTCACCGATCATGAAGGACTGCTGGCCGCGGGCCTGTCACCGAAGGCCATCGCCGCCAATGGGGCACGCATCTTCTTTAAGCAAGCCTTTGAACTCGGTGTGTTCCACGGAGATCCCCATCCCGGCAACCTCCGCATCACACGCAATGGCACGCTGGGCCTGATCGACTATGGCATGGTCGGCCGCCTGGAAGAAGAGCGCCGCGAGCAACTCGTCGATCTGTTTCTGTGCATCTCGCAACGGAACGTCAAGGGGGCGGTCGATCTGGTGCTGGTGGTGGGCAAACCGTCGCAGGAAGTCGACCGCGGACTGCTGCAGTCTGACGTCCGTGACTTCATCGAATCCTACTATGGCGTGGACCTCGACCGGCTGCGTATGGGCAAAGTCCTCAGCGATTTCGTGGCCATCCTGTCCAACCACGGCATTCGCTATCCAGCCGACTTGATGCTGTTGATCCGGGCCACAATCACCCTGGAAGGCGTCGGCCGGGACCTCGACCCGGAATTCAACCTGGCCCAACACCTCGCCCCGTTTATTAAACACGTCGTCGCCGAGCGCTATAACCCCAAACGCCTGGCTCAGCGTTGGAAGTACGAAGCCGAGAGTCTGCTGCACGCCCTGCACGATGTTCCGCTGCATATTGAACGGACGCTGAAAAAACTAAGCCAGGACGAACTGAAGATTCAGTTCGAACACCGCAACCTGGATTACCTTGTCACGGAACTCGACCGCTCGGGGAATCGGATTGTCGTCGGGCTCGTGATGTCCTCGCTGATTGTGGCCTCCGCCCTGATCGTGCGTTCGGGGACCGTCTCCGGCATCAATTCCACGTGGATCACCATCCCCGTCTTCATCCTGTCGAGCCTGCTGGGAGTCTGGCTGATCTACGGCATCTTCCGCAGCGGAAGGCTGTGAGCCGTTTCGGCTTCAAGAGGATTTTTGCCACGGATTTACACAGATGAAACACGGATTAATACAAGGCAGGAGCCGAGCTGTCCCGTGTTCTAATCCAAAATATGGACTATCAGATTGGCGCTGTCTATTCGCACCACCACACGATGATCCAATCCGTGTTTTATCTGTGTCTATCCGTGGCAAAAAACTCTTCTTTGGTCGACTCAGCTAGCTAATACCGCGCCAGATCAGCCGCCTGCTTCAGATTCAAGGCCGAGACAACTCGCTGAGCTTCCGACGTCATAAAGCGCATTTCGCTGCCAATGGCCAGGAACTGCCAGCCTTGTTCGATCCGCTTCTTGACGTCTTCAACCGATTGCACGTGTAGCCCCACCGGCGTCCCAACCTTTTTGCCGATGGTCAGGACCCGTTGCATCATCGCTTCGTGTTCCTCGACTGAGGGATCCTTGCCATCAGGACCGCGCATCTGGGCCTGCAGA
>JAQGHS010000940.1 GCA_028291605.1 Planctomycetaceae bacterium
TCGATGTGAGTCAGGCGGGGCTCGGCAATTGAATCAGGACACGGCGGGCTTCCGTTCGTCGCAAGGAGAGTCGGTAGCCTCGAATTTCGTATTCGACCGGGTCGCCCAGCGGCGCGACGGCCAGGACGCGAATCTCTTCACCCTCGGTCAGTCCCATTTCCATGAGCCGAATCGCGATAGCGTCATCCCCCTGGATTTCCGTGATATTCGCGCATTGGCCGACGGGCAGGGTATCAAGAGTGGTCATAACAGAGATCAATCAGGCAGGCATCGGGCAAACTAGGGAGAGCAGGCTGTAGCCTGACTCTCCGGAGTCGGGCGATTTCTTCCGCGGAGGGAACCCAACTCAGAGAGTCAGGCTTCAGTCTTGGCAGGACGAGGTCAAACAGTGATGGTGCCCGCTGGAACAACCTCCACAAATACATGCGTGCATTCTTCCGGTCGGAAACTCAAACGTTGATTATCGAGGGCCAGAATGCAGGGACGTCCAGGTTGAACCATGCGCACCATCGCACCGTTACGCAGACCGATCTCGGCCAGCCGCGTCACAATGTCCACGCAGCCTTCAATATCTGCAATGCGGGCGGTCTCACCCGCTTGCAGGCAATCTAAAGGCACAATGTCCACAGCGTCTCCCCACTTGCAAATTCGCCGAACATGTCGCAGCGTTGATGGATCCAACGCATTTGAATTGAGACTGAGTCTCAACATCTAAACTGATTCTACACAGGCGAGGGGCCGGGAGCAACCTTATTGGGAATGACGAATGTCGAAATCTGAATGTCGAAAGAATGACCAATGTCCAAATGTCGAACGACGAAGTCGGTAGGTGATATGTATTCCCAAGTCTTTGGCTCCCTTAGTCATTTGGACATTCGTCATTCGACATTCTTTCGTCATTCGGATTTCGTCATTCGTCATTACCCTCATTCCCGACTTCACAAACCAACAGCCCGGACCTAATAAACCTCCACTCCACCCGTTGTCTCTATGCTGGGTGACGTGCCCGTCGACCACATCGCTCCGCCAAACAATGAGGCCTCATGACTGCCAATAACGGGCATTTCGGTTGGATCACAGCGGCCCTGGACCGACACGGCGGGGACCTGGCGCGGTATGCGCTACGGTTCCTGCACGATCACAGCCGGGCGCAAGATGTGGTTCAGGAAACTTTCCTGCGGCTCTGCCAACAGCAACAGGCTGAGCTCGATGGCCGACTGGTCCCGTGGTTATTTACCGTGTGTCGCAATGTCGCACTGGATGTCCGCCGTAAGGAGCAAAAAATGTCGTCACTCGCTGAAGAGGGCGTCGCGACGGTTTCGTCATCGCAACTCGCCCCGCCTGAGCAAGTCGAACAGACCGAACTGGCCGGCCATGTCATTGAGATGCTCGCCCGCCTGCCGGAGAACCAGCAAGAGGTCATCCGGTTGAAGTTCCAACAGGGGTTGTCTTATAAAGAAATCAGCAGCGTCACCGGCCTGTCGGTGACGAATGTCGGTTTCCTGATTCATACCGGACTCAAGCGTCTCCGGGAATGGGCTCGAGCCGCCTGATGACGCTGATTATTCCGGGGATTACTACCGCAATTACTTGCGGGTGCCCAGGCGAGCCGGGCGGCGTAAGCCCCCGGATTCTTCCGACCTGAAAAAGTACAACAACAATTCAATACCCCGCATAACCCGCGGGTTCTATAGGGAGCCAAAATCATGACCGAACAAACCCCCCCGCCGATCGACGTCGACGACCCCGGCTTAACGGCCTATGCCCTCGGTGAATTGGAAGGGCCCGAAGTGGCCCGTTACGCAGCGGCGGTCGCCACGTCTGCAGAATTGCAGGCAGCCGTCGCCGAGATCCAGGCGGAAGCTCGTCTGCTGACGGACGAACTGTCACGAGAACCGCAAGTTCCGATCGCCGCCGAACGCCGAATTGAGATTGTCGTAGAAGCGAGCAAGTCGCACCCGGAGCCGGCGATTTCTCAAAAACGGAGTCCAAAGTTTGCCCGCCGGGCAGCGGCTGTGGCGGCATCGATCGCCCTTATTCCAGGGGCTTGGTACGCGTTTCAGGCGGGTTTCCCGCGAATGAAACTCAACCCCGTGGTTGCCAGGCAGGAGCTGCCAAGCGCTTATTACTTTAACGATGATGTGCAGTACATTACTGTAAATCCGAGCAGTCCGCAATCGAAAGCGCTGGACGCGTATAAGGATAAGTTGTCTCGCCCAGGGCCTATGGTTGACGGCCCGGGACCGGGAGTAATGTCGGTGCGAATTCGCAACGAAGAATTAGATGGCGAATCGAAGTCGGAGCCCGCTTCAACCCCGTTCGGGACTGTCGCACTCAAGCAGTCTGGAAAGGGCATCTCACTCGGAGATCAAGTGGCGGATGCTCCCGATAGCTCTCGTTACACCGCACCCCTGGATTCAGCCGCACCAGCCGCCGAGCCAGCTCAAGGACTGCAACGTGAGCCTGATCAGTCCAAAATGCTCGGTGAGATCCGGCGGCGCGGTTTCATGAAGAATCAAGATCCTAAAGGGGCTCAAGCTGCGACGAAACTTCCAGCGCCATCGATGGGCTTACCCAGGGGCAGTAAGGGCGAACCTCGGGCCGTTCAACTCCTCACAGACCAGTCCGAGCGAAATGAGTCGATCACTAAATCAAATCGGCCCGCTGGTCCCAAGTCCGATAGTAAAGGGGCACGGGCTGCCGTAGAAGAAACACCCCGATCAGCACCCGCAGATGTGACGCCCGGCTTGCTGGCCGGCAGCGCACCAACTCCTACCAAATCATATCGTGTACTCCGCGAGGACAAGTTAGCCCTGGCGCCCTCGAAGCCAACGAGAGTCGAATTCGAGGACGCCGAGGCGGTCACGCGGGTTTTGGTGCCGCTTGATCCGTTCACCGGCGAAGCCTATAAACCCATCTTCGAGAATGCGTTTATTACCCCGAAAGAACAGCAACTCTCTACATTCTCAATCGATGTGGATACGGCCTCGTATGCCAACCTGCGACGGTTCCTGCAGGGGGGGCAGCTTCCACCACCAGATGCCGTACGAATTGAAGAACTCGTCAATTATTTTGCCTATCAATACCCGCAACCTCAGGATGGCCGGCCGTTTTCCGTCCAGACCGATATCGCCGCCTGTCCCTGGAAGCCGGGTCATCAGCTCGTCCGCATCGGCTTGAAAGGCAAGGAAATCCCCAAAGAGCAGCGTACGGCCACGAATCTCGTGTTTCTGGTCGACGTCTCGGGATCCATGCAGGCTCAGAACAAACTGCCGCTGGTCCGTGAGTCGCTGACGACGCTCGTGAATCAACTGGATGAGCGCGACAAGGTCGCGATCGTAACCTACGCCGGTGAAGCAGGATTGCGACTGCCGTCGACTTCGGTCGCCAAACGCGAAGTCGTCCTGGCCGCGATCGCGAGCCTGGGGGCGGGTGGTTCGACCAATGGCGCTGCCGGCATCAACACCGCTTACGATATCGCTGCCCAGGAGTTTATTGAGAAGGGGACCAACCGCGTCATT
>JAQGHS010000944.1 GCA_028291605.1 Planctomycetaceae bacterium
ACGATGTCTTTGCATTCTCGGACTTTGATTTCTCGACTCGGCTGGTTGGCTTGCCTGTTGCCGCTGTGGTGCCTCGGTTGTGCCCCGAAACCGGCTGAATCTCCAGCCGGTGTCCCCAGTACAACGAACCCAACCGAAGCGAAAACTGCGGCTTCACTGCGCAAAGTCAAACTGTTGCTCAATTGGTTTCCTGAAGCCGAACATGGCGGATTCTACGCCGCCCAGGTCCATGGCTACTTCCGCGATGCCGGCCTGGATGTCGAAATCATTCCTGGCGGCCCGAACGTCCCGGTGGTCCAGCAAGTCGCTACCAAGCAAGTCGAATTCGCCATCGCGAATGCCGACCCGATTTGTTTTGGACGTGCCGAACAGGCGCCAGTTGTCGCCTTGATGGCTCCGCTGCAGACCAGTCCGCGTTGCATCATGGTTCACGAGAAATCCGGAATCAAGAAGTTTGAAGACATCCACGACATGACCGTGGCCATGTCCTCCACAAGTGCCTTCTCGCACTTCTTGCGTAAAAAGTTCCCGTTCAAGAATGTGCAGATCGTACCTTACCCCGGCAATGTCGCGCAGTTCCTGCAAAAAGAGGACTTCGCTCAACAGGGCTATGTCTTCAGCGAACCGTATCTGGCGAAACAACAAGGTGGCGATCCGCATGTGTTGCTGGTTTCGGATGAGGGCTTCAATCCTTACACCAGTTGCTTGATCGCGCACGACGACACAGTCAAAAAGGATCCCGAACTCGCTCACAAGTTCGTCCAGGCATCAATTAAAGGCTGGCAGCAGTATCTGGCCGAGCCGACCAAAACCAACGAGCTCATCCACAGCTTGAACAAAGAGATGTCGCTCGACGCGCTGGCCTTCGGCGTGGAGAAGCTGAAACCATTAGTCGAGGACACGGTCACGAAGGCCCAGGGCATCGGCCACATGGGCCTGGAACGCTGGCAGACCCTCGTCGATCAACTGGTCGAAATCGGCCAACTGGCACCCGACAAGGTGAAGACGTCAGACCTGTTCACGACGGAGTTCCTGAAGCCATCCGAAAAGTGACGCCAACTCATGGGCCACGCCGTGAAACGAATCATCCTCTGGCTGTCGACACTTGCCGGCTCATGGATGGGAATGCAGGCCGTCCACGAGTTCGGCCACGTACTCGGCGCTTGGGTGACGGGTGGGCGAGTGGCCCGTGTGGTCCTGCATCCGCTCACCATTTCGAGGACCGACCTGGCTGACAATCCCAGCCCGCTGATCGTGGTGTGGGCGGGACCGCTGGTGGGTTGCTTGCTGCCCCTATTCGTCTGGGGCGCGGCCGCTCGCTGTGGTTGGCGCTGGAGCTTTCTACTCCGCTTCTTCGCCGGATTCTGCCTGGTAGCCAACGGAGCGTACATCGCCGCTGGTTCATTCGACCGAGTCGGCGACTGCGGCGAGATGCTGCGGCACGGTTCGGCAATGTGGCAGCTTTGGCTCTTTGGAATAGTCACGGTGCCGACGGGTTTCCGCTTGTGGCACGGGCTGGGAAAAGAGTTTAGCCTCAGCCGGAAAACGTTGCCTCACTGACAGCGATTCGTCACGCCATGGCGTGATGCAATTCCCCGGCGAGATGCACTTGATTCCGACCGTTGTGCTTCGAGAAGTACAGGGCTTCGTCCGCACCTTTGATCAGCGTCAAGCCATCAATAATGTCGGTCAACCCGTGCGATTCACGACTCAATGTCGCCACTCCCAGGCTGACCGTAATCCGACGATCGGGGAAGGGCTCCGCTGCAATGGCCTCACGGAATCGCTCGGCGAGAATCATTGCTCCGCGGCTGTCCGTATTCGGCAGAATGATCGCGAATTCCTCGCCACCAAACCGCGCAAGATAATCCGACGTTCGCGCGGTGGCTTCCAAAATCCGCGAAACCTGTTTGAGGACCTCATCGCCCACCAGATGACCAAACGAATCATTAAACTGCTTGAAGTGGTCCACATCCAGCAGCAACAGCGAAACCGGGTGCCCATAGCGCTGAGCACGTTCCACTTCTTCGACAAGTCTCTCCTGGAAAGCGCGGCGATTTTGCAGGCCAGTCAAGGCGTCTGTCGTGGCCAGCAATTTCAACTGTCGATTAGCGTCTTCCAGACGCTGCCGATACGTATCGAGTTGTGACTCATGTTCCCGGCGATCGGTGATGTCGCGGAAAATCGAGCGGGTTGCGGTCGGTTGTCCGTCGACGAAGCGGCAACTGCTGCTGCCTTCGACGACCAAAGTTCGCCCAGCGCTCGTGATGAAACGTAACTCATTCTGGCCCAGGTTTTCGCCCTTCATCAACCGCTGCAGTTTCTGCCGGTATTTCACGTGATCACCGGGATGGATCACCGTGAAGATGCTCAGTGATTGCAGATCATCCTGGGAATATCCCAAGGTTTCTCGCCAGGCGCGATTCGTATAGAGGATGTTTCCTTCACTATTCACGCTGTGCACGAGATCGTCAATATTCTCCAGCAAATCGCGATAGCGGGCTTCACTCTCCTGCAGGACACGTGCCGCTCGGTGTCGTTCCATCACCACCACCGCCAGGACCAGGAACGAACCTGAAGTGAGACACAAAAACACCTGCAACTGCAAGACCTGATCGGCAACTGTACCAGCGGTCGCGAAGGGGCCCGTGCCTTGTTCCGTGTTCCAGATGCCCACGATGCAGCGCCCCACATTGGCAATACAAATCATCCGGATATCAAATCGCAACGCGATCCAGATGAGGATCGGAAAGACTAAGAAGGCGAGCGGATGCTGACCCGGTCCATACACCAGTTGACTGGTCGTTGCCAGGCACAATAACGCAAACACCCCCTCTCGCGTTCGATTCGTGGAGTACTCGCTGTGCCACCGCTTGCTCGGAGCCGTCAGCGTCAGGGCAACGGGCGCAAACACGACGACCCCCAGCAGGTCGCTCACCCACCACATGTGCCACACCGAGGAATAGGTTTCCCCCGCGAACGCCTGGGTGATCAGCAGTGCTCCCAGTGTCGCTCCCACCATCGTGTTCAAGACACCTGCCACCAGCAGCACCGCCAGAACTTCACGTAGCGAGTCGCAATTGATGGAAGATGAGAACAGCCGCCGCAACAGCCAAGCACCTGTTATCGCCTCGGCCGCGTTGACGGACCAGAATCCCACGCTCAATGTTGCAGTGCAGTTATGCAGACCAACATCGGACACCAGGTTACAGATCAAAGCCAACAACACGACGGCCGGCCACTGTCGGTTCGGTGTTCGCAGCAACGCCACCAGAAAGATGCCGCTGGGCGGCCAGAACGTGGCGAAATACTCAGGGAAGGAGAGCAGATGCCCCAGTTCCGCCCCGCACACGTACAGCGTCGCAAACAGCAATGCACGCAACGCGTGATTGCACATTCGGTTCGAGCTGCTGCTGTCAGGGGAGTGATCGGACATCAAACGGCTTTGGGGCGAGCTACCACCATTTTCTCAGATCATCCCGTCCGATGGCCCCATCGAGCAGTTCGGATGTCCGAAAAAATCATCAGGGCGTTCCCTGTCGTTCAAACCTAGTTCTCATCCGTTGGCCGGTCAAACTGCAATTAACATCTTGTGTCGCACGTCAGACCCTATATTCGTTAAGATCCAATTGACCCACGTGGAGATCGCCTCCGCTCGCTTAAAAGCAATTAATGTTGGGAGGTGTTTACCTTCAAGTGTGCCGTTCCCGCCCCCAATGAGAGTCTGTGGTGAGATTGAGAATCTCTTGCGAGTGGGATTTCGAATCGCACGTGTGGTCTCGATGCGACACGGCATTGAGACGGCTTGCTCCAAGACTTGCCAACCACGGTCCGTCGAAAGTAGGTTATGGAATGATCGAGATGAAGTCAGTTTCGAGACCCCATCGACGGGCACACACCAGCCAAGACATCCGCTGACTCAACACGCCGGCACCCGCAAAAATCCAGGAGTATTTAGATGACAGGCTACACCGTTCATACCGGTTCCACGGACAAGTTCTCACAAGGTTGGGACCAGATTTTCCAAGGCCAGAAGAAGCAGCCCGCCAAGGCCGAAGCAAAACCAGCCCCCGCCAAGAAGACACCCAAAAGCCCGAAACAGAAGTAAGGGCTTCCTCCCATGTGTCCCATCAGTCCCATTGCTGACGCAATAACTGATGAGCAATACAGAATTGTCAAAGAGCGATCCCAAACTTTCGCCCGACTCTGGAGAGTCAGGCGACAGCGCTACGACGTAAACAATGCCGCCCGACGACTCGAAAGAAACTCCACCGGTGCCGAAGGCTGCAAGCCCAGGGACAAATCGGCCAGGACTTCACCCAACACGCTGGCAAATTTGAAGCCGTGGCCAGACAACCCTGCGGCGAACGAGACCTGGGGATACTCCGGGTGCCGGTCGACCACGAAGTTCCGGTCGGGGGACAAGGTATACAGGCACACATCGAAATTCGTCATCCGAGTGCTGACTTGCGGCATATAGTCCGCGAGAAAATCGGTCACGCGATCAGTCTCTTCAGCATGTTCCGTACGATCAACGTTTAATGGATCGGGCACGGGATAACCGCCCGAATGCTCCGCCACTTTCAGCCCGAGGGAGCTGATCTGGGGAAAGCCATAGAAATTCCCCTTGGGCGTTTCGATGATGAACCCAGGTGCCCCATTGTCGACATGGTACACCGAGCTGTCGGTCTCAAACCAATAGAGCGATTTTCGCACAACCTCGAACCGGATTCCCAAATCACCCAGGAAATCAGAAGCCCACGAGCCAGCGGTAATCACCAGATGCGACGCCGTGTAAGTCTCGCGATCAGTCACCACTTCCACACGCCCCGGAGTCGCCGACCAGCCTTTAATGGTCTCATCGGTCCGCAGTACGGCCCCCGCCTGTAAGGCCTGCGCGACGGCCGCTCGGATACAGTCCTCGACGTAGAGAAACCCTGCTCGCCGTTCGAGGACCGCAGCCACCGTATCGGGGCACACAAACCCTGGAAACCGCTCCGTCACCTCACGCGGGGTGAGTTCATCAACGGCCAGATTGTGCTGCTGGGCACTCGCGAGCACTCCGTCGATGATGCGTCCGCCACGCGGCCCCACCTGCAAAACCCCCGACTGGCGATAAAGCTTCTGCCCCGTCCGGGCCTCCATGTCTTCCCACAATGCATACGCGCGCTTGAGGAGCGGGACATAATCGGGATGTTCAAAGTACGCCTGCCGGATCAACCGCGTCTGCCCATGCGAGCTGCCATGCGAGTGTGCAGTCGGAAACCGATCAAGCCCCACCACCTTCAGCCCGCGCCGCGCGAAATGGTCCAGAGCCGAACTCCCCACGCCCCCCACACCCAGC
>JAQGHS010000960.1 GCA_028291605.1 Planctomycetaceae bacterium
TCCTCATCAAGGGGACTTGGGACGGGCAGATTATCGTCACCGATGGTTTAAGCGATTTGACTTCCATGACGATTCTGGGATACCAGTTCTCCGCTGTGAAAGGACCGATCAGCATCAATGGCAATCATCTTTATATCGGCAGCCGCGAACTGATCGACGCGCGCCGCAAAACGACCGGTCCCCTCAAGAGACCGCCTCCGGAGCAACGCATCACGGGTCGTGCCATCAATGGGATATTCACACTCGACGGGGTCGCTGTCTTGGGGTCTGAAACGTCATACACGGTCGCGTTGACGATGCGTAACGCGCTCCTGGAACGCTATGCGGAACTCTATCTCCCGAACCAGCACGACCTGCGTGGAAAAATGCAAGGCTGGGCCGAACTTTCCGGACGCGGGAACTCCACGCGAAACTTGACCGGACGTGGTGAGTTGCTGATCGCCCCTGCAGCCATCTATCAACTCCCCGTGATGCTCGCCGTCATCAAGCAACTCAATGGCGGTTCGCCCAACAACACGGCATTTGATGAAGCGCAGGCGTTCTTCAAAATCGCCAACAACCAATTCGAGTTCGATCAGGTCGATCTGAAGGGGGCGGCACTCAATCTGAAAGGGTTTGGTCGGGTCCGTTTCGACCGCCGAATCAGTTTCGATTTCTTCTCATCGGTACCGCGTGCGAGAGCACCGCTGGCCATCTTGCAGCAAGTCGTCGGCCAGGCGACCGTCGGTTGGATGGGGGTTCAAGTCAGTGGCACGCTCGACAACCCGGACGTCCAGATCCGACCCGCTCAACGGCTGGATGACGCGGTCAAACGCTTCCTGGGAGGCATCGATCCGCGGCCCGCCACGATCCCCACATCTCCCGCAGCACCAACTGGCCGGCGCGTTCCTATTGGGGCTGCAAACCGGCAGCAGAAATGAAAGTCGTTGATCGCTCCGCGATCGAAACGCAGGCGCAGTTTCCAGGTGGTATCACATTCGAAGATCAGTCGAAACGCGCCAGCGTCCGAGGTGGCTTGTTTGGCGACGTCAATCTCGCACATCGCTCCATGCGTGGGCTGGCGCCCGGCGACTGAGATTTGCAGGAACGCTTGTTGATCGCTACTGCGCCCGCGTTTCGATCGCGGAGCGATCAACGACTTTCATTGCCGATCTACTTCGCACCTTTAGGCTGGAAATCAATTCCCAAAGCCAGATTGATATCGCGATTCTGGAACTTTTCGACCAGTGTATTCTCCACCGTAAACACCAGCACCATCTGGCGGCCATCGGCGTCGGCGATCAGATAATAGATCCAGTTCACTGGAATCTTATTGACTCCCTTGGAAGTCTTCTGGCTGGCTTCTCCCGAGGCAATCACCCGAAAGACAAACCGCTTATCCTCAGTCGGGATAATCTCGGCCTTTTCGATCTTCTGGAACTCGGCACCAATGGCCTTCTGCACGTCCTCTTGAAATTGCTGCTCACCGATATGCTTGCCGGCCGGGGCGGCGCCGATGGGCGAGACGTTGCACTGCGCAACCAGACTGCCTTTATCCATCAACCGCAACACGGCGACGGAGGTTCCTTGATGGAACAAATGCCACAAACGGTCGTGATAGAGCTTGATGCCCCAATCGCCCGCTTCCATCGTCAGCAACAAGGATTCCGGCTTTGGTTCGCGCGGCACGGCTTCCACTGCGAGTTCATTCAGGGCTGGATGGTCGCTGGGCGTGCGATCCAGAATTGCCTTCGCGGTCACTTTCAAACCAGGCGTCACGGCCCCCACCGACCGGGTCTCGGTCTGAGTCAGTTCAATGTGGGTCAGACAGTGTTGCTCGAGATTGTAGAGATAATGACCCGAAACCTTGATTTCTGACGACGCTCCCAGGATTCCGCCTTTGATGTCCCCGACGAAAGTCACCTTCGCGAGATCATTCTCCGCAGATTCCAACGTGCATTCCAGCTCCCCTTTTTCGACCGCTTCAACGGCGGTCAGAAACTGTAAGGCCCACATTGGAGCATCCCATTTCTCACCAACCTCCACTCGATCGGAAGGGAGCAAAGCCAAGGCAGTCAAGCTGTCGACCGGAGGCCGCAGCAATTCCAGTTCTTCATAGGTCAGCGGTCCGAAGTTGGAATAGAGTCTGACTCCATCAGTTTGACCCTCAGCCACGATCTGACGAAAATTGGGGCGGAGCTTGGTCTCACTGACACGGTCGGCGACCTGGCTATGAAATTCGGCCTGGTCATAGGTCCGCAGCCCACGGAAGTCCGCAGCATCACGTCCCAAGCTGCCGAGTCGTCGCTCGTGGTATGACAGTTGAGCGTTGCCGGTCAATTTCATCGCCACCGCTTTGGTGTCACCCACGGCGGCTTGGACTTGACCGTTCAGGTCCATACGAATCGTGACTTTAAACGACCGCTTCTCGGTCGCTGATTCGGACAATTCGAGTTTGTCGGCCGCTGACACATTGGCTGCCGAAAACGAAAACCAGGCTGCACACAGGCAGACAGATAACAACACACAGCGATCCATCCGTGATTTTGTCACACTGACCCTCCTGGCTTTCGTCCTGACTCAGTTTGGCAATTCCACTCAGAGTCCAAGAAGTCAAATACTTTTAATCCACAGATTACGCAGAGGACGCAGATGAGAAGAAGACTGAGTCATCGATATCGAGCATTGCTCGCATTAATCTGCGTTCTCTGCGTAATCTGTGGATAGTGCTCATCTTCAAATCGCCATCTTCAACTCACCACAGCGTTTGCGACCAATTCCAATGTCGGAATTCGACGGCATCATCGTCGAAACCAAATTGCGATTCCAGACGGAATTCTCCTTGAATGGAAGATGGTTTCGGGCTGGTTTGGACCAATTGTCCAAGAGCTTTATCTGGAGCGAAGGGGCCGAAAAATCTCGCTTAACTGCCAATCTTAACAATCCGGGTCGCTCGACTTGGCACGAAAATCGCGTTATTTCATTGGCAATCCAGCTTGAAGTCGCCGGTTGTCACTCCTCAACACCTTAAGGATGTGGATTGACCCGTTTTGCTGTCCACAATAAACTTCAGGCAGACTTGGAGTTATGGCTGGTTGAACGGTTGCGGATGCTGCCTCTGACAAGGGTGGTATTGGTCGTGATCGTTCCATGCAGTATGACGTTTTGGCAGCCCCTTCGGATGGGGGCGCGTGATCGATTGCAGGGTGTCAGCCGGGGCGTGCGGTTGAGACGACTCAACTGACGGAAACCGCCGTCTGACAGCGAGAAGAAAATCTCATGGAATTTTTGGAACGTATTGGCGACTTCTTTAATTGGCTGTTCGCGACGTTTGAACGGTTTATCACTCGACGCTTCGGTGCCGCGAACGAGCGTGTGCTGAAGAAGTTGGGGTATATCCGCGACAAACGGAGTCAGCAGTCGACCATTCTGCCGGGCTCTACGCTCGACCGCATCAATAAGTTCGAACCGGAGATCGAAAAACTCTCGGATGAAGAACTCCAGGGCTCGGCAGCCATGTTCCGTGCGCGCCTGGCGGCGGGTGAAACACTGGACGATATCCTGCCCGAAGCCTTCGCTCGGGTACGTGAAGCGAGCCGCCGTTTTCTGCGAATGCGCCATTACGACGTGCAGTTGATCGGCGGCTATGCCCTTCATAAGGGCATGATTGCCGAAATGCGCACAGGTGAAGGCAAGACGCTGGTGGCCACGCTGCCCGCCTACTTGAACGCTCTGGCCGGCAAGGTGCACCTCGTTACCGTCAATGATTATCTCGCCCGGCGCGATATGGAATGGATGGCCCCCGTCTATAACGGGCTGGGCCTGACGATTGGTGCGATTCAGTCGCAGATGCGAGCCGAAGACCGCGTAAAAGCGTACCAGTGCGATATCACTTACGGTACGAACAACGAATTCGGTTTCGATTATCTGCGCGATAATATGAAGCCCGCCCGTTGGGATGATGAACGCTACTCGCAGTCGATGCGCCAGGTGCAGGGGCCACTAGACTTCGCCATCGTCGACGAAGTCGACAATATTCTGATCGATGAAGCCCGTACTCCGCTGATCATCTCGGGATCTTCGACTGATGATGTCACCAAGTACGCCAAAGCCAATCAAGTGGCGATGCAGCTCAAGAAGGAAATTCACTTCGAAGTCAAGGAAAAGGAACACACCTGCCACTTGACCGACGAGGGTGTCCGCGTTGCCGAAGAACTGGCCGGAGTTGAGAGTTTCTACACGGCCGGCAACATGGAGTGGCCGCATCTGATTGACAACTCGCTGAAGGCCCACTTCCTCTACAAGCGCGACGTCAACTACATGGTCGTCGGCGATGAAGTCATCATCGTTGACGAGCACACTGGCCGTGCCATGCATGGTCGTCAGTGGAGCGATGGTCTGCACCAGGCGGTCGAAGCCAAGGAACGCGTCCGCATCAAGGAAGAGACGCAGACTCTCGCGACGATCACGCTACAGAACTTCTTCAAGCTCTATAAAAAGCTCGGCGGCATGACCGGTACGGC
>JAQGHS010000999.1 GCA_028291605.1 Planctomycetaceae bacterium
ATTCCCAAGCCTGACTCAGCTCAAGTTCGGCAGTCCCATCATTGAAGGGCTGTCAGAGCGTCAGGATTTCTTTCCGAGGCTGCAGCCCGGTTTTCTGCTGCACGATGACGAGAAGACCTTCACACTCTTTACGGTGGATTTCGACACGATTACCTACCAGAAGAGCACTCCCGCCCAGGGCAGGATCAAAGCACGAACGACTCGCTTTGAAGCCCTTGACCTTGCTCAGCATGCGTCCGCGTTGTTGAAGAAGTTGAATGCGGAAGTCGATGAGATTCCCACGAATAGGTTCTATCGAAAGTCGAGTGGCAGGGCAGAAGCCGTGTTGTTAGCCCGAGCCTGCATGGCGAATGGTCTTGGTGAACTGGCACATCAGCTCGTGCTGACTGCCGCAGCCATGCGCCCCGACGGCGGCGGCAAACCTGCAGGAGTTGAGGGACTACAGGTTGCCCTGGCAGACGATATTGGACTAACGGTGATGTGGCTGAATGTCCTCGCGCTGGGACAGCCCGAAGTCAGCCGTCCCGAATTGCTGAAGCGATTCCGCAGTTACATCACGACGTTTCCAGGGGGCAAGTACGTTGAGCGAGCCGAGAAGGAGACCAAGCTTCTCGAACAGATGGTCCTGGAAGACGCCGAGCACGAGAAGTTAAAGAAGCCCTTCGAACAATTGACGGCCCAGGAACGCATCACGGAACTGATCTACCAGTTACGAGACCAGAACGGCCGCCAGATGAGCCAGCCTGGTGCGTGCGACATCTTTGCAGATCCTCGAGACGATCCCGCGTGGCAATGGGGAGGCGAACCTGCAAATCCTCCGGCAGGCGGCAGCCCCGCAACTCAATTGGTGGTCATTGGCTACGACGCAGTCCCCCAGTTGATTGAACATCTGGATGATGTGACGCTCACCCGATCCATCAGCTACGGCCGCGACTTTTATTTCACGCACGAAGCGTTGTCTGTTGGCCAATGTGCCCTGGCGATTCTGATAAGAATCAGCGGCCGGCGTTTTTCTGGCCCCAACGGTGCTCGTTGGTATGCGGAGCAGTGGTGGGCTGACTTTCAGAAAAAGGGTGAGAAGCAGGCATTGATTGAGGGCACAGTCGCAGGAGATGACAGTTCGCCTCACCAAGCTAAGCGTCTGCTCAAGAAGTATCCCGATGTCGCATTCGAGTCAATTATCCAGGGTGCGAAAAACGCCAAGATTTCGCATGTCCGAGAAAGTCTCATCTACCTCAGCTCGCTGGCGTCCGCTGAAAAGTCGGTAGACTTTCTCCTCAGCGAACTCAAGTCCGGACCAAGTTTGAAAACGAGAGCTTCCTCTGGTCAACTGTTGGCTAAACGCAATCATCCCGATGTCATCCCCGCGATGATTCGCGAATGGCAGCAGTTGAACGACGACCAACGGACGCCGGGTGGAGGGCTGCGAAACTACGATGGCAGCGAGACTATCATTTTCCTGTTGGCACGATCCAATAATGTGGAGGCCTTGCAAGCCTTGGGGAAGGACTTGGATCAGCGACCGATTGAACGTCGGATGGAAGTGATTCTGGCGCTACAGGCATTTCGTAAACCTGTACTTGCCGACGATAAGAAGACCCCTGCTCCTGAGGCAAAAATTTCGGACGCAGTGAACAATGCGGTCGAAGCATTGCTGGCACATTCTCTGGAAGACACCGCGCAGCGAGAAGGAATGTCGGGTTCGTGGGGGAAGACGTCATACCGGGATCCTCGAGTCTGCGAGTTTGCCGCGTATGTGCTGACGACCTTGTGGCCCCAGGACTATGTATTCGATTTGGAAGCACCGCAACTGCTGCGGCGCCGCCAGTTGCTGGCTGTGAAGAACGTGTGGCGAGCCAAACAGAAACTGCCCGCGATTCCCATCCCCGAGCTCACCCGCATTGATCGGCTGCCTGTCGACCGGACGAAACCGTTGATCGCGCAGATCGTGGGCACGTCCGAAACAGAGCGAGATCAGGCAATTCAGGAGTTACTGTCGCTGGGCCTGCCCGCGTTACCGGCTGTCATGGAGGCACTCAAGGCAGTCCCAGAAGGGAAGCCAGCCCACGCTCATCTGCAAGGTCTCAGCAGCCGTTTGGGATGCGTCGTCAGTGAGATTGAACTGGAGCAAGGATCCATTGCACCCGACGCGATGTTGCAGAAGCACATCGACGAACTGCGGAACCAGCCCCTGACTCGGTCTGCCATCACCGAATTTGTGAAGACCGCATCTGGCTCGCTACCAAAGGGGGCCGACACGATCAAGTTCCTGGCCGAACGGATTGACGATCAGCGCGGGATTCATCTCACCATCGGTATCCTTGCAAAACTGAGTCCGCAACGTAGCAAATTAGGGGGAGTAGAATGGACGGAGCAGGTCGAACTGGGTGGAAAACCTCTTTGCGGAATAACTGGTGGGATCTCCCGTATGTACGGAGGTGATGAAAAAGTACATACGACATTCTATAAGTGCGTCGATCAGGCATTGTCTGCCGCTGCAGACATCAGATTATTCATCCAGATTAAGGTCACAGCCGATCGGTGAATAAATCCACTCCTCGGCGGGTGGCCTAGGTGGTTGTGCAACCTGGGCCGCTACCCCCGACCCTTAATCTTCCGACGCACGGACCGTCAGTACGGGGCACGTCGATTTTCGCAGCACGCGTTCGGCCACGCTTCCCAGCATCACGTGGGGTAGCCCGGTGCGGCCGTGGGTGCCCATAACGATCACGTCGATCTGCTGTTCCTCGGCGTAGCGGACGATCTCTACGAAGGGTGTTCCCACTACGACTCGCAACACCACGTCATGTTTGCTCGCCCATTCTGCATCCAGAACCGTCTTCAGGTTGGCCTCTGCCGACTCCACGATTTCCTGGACAGTGGGCAGCGGCAAGGTGAGGAACATCCCTGTTTCAGGCAGCACCAGGGCCGCGTCCTGCACGACGCTTAACACGTGCAGTTGGGCCCCAAACTGGTCGGCGAGTCCGCACGCATAATCCTGGGCAGACTTGGCATTCTTGCTAAAATCTGTCGGTAACAGGATGCGTTGGAACGGGATCATCGCGGGCTCCTTGACTCAGCTTTCACGCAGACGCTGGCAGCGTCTGCCACGAGGTCCGCTAAACTCGAACCAAGTGGTCGGGATTTCTCAATCTTGTCGAAATGCCACAGAGACGTCAATTGCCCGCTCGCCATGCAGGGACTATCTTTGAGCCTGTTGCTGTGGCCTGACTCTCCAGAGTCGGGCGCTGTTCCGTATTGAATACGCCCGACTCTGGAGAGTCAGGCTACGACTTCCACGTCCTTCGTCAGCAGAATGTTCCGAGCATGCAAGTCATCATCACGGCAGTGGGCCCCGATAACCGCGGCCTCGCCGATCCGATCGTGCATTACGTGACCAACGTCGGCGCGAACATCGGCGAAATCCAGATGTACGACCACGACTCGGAAAAAATCTTCGCCATGCTGTTGCGTGTCGATTGGCCGGTCGAGGTCGAATCGATCAGCGACCTGCGCAAACACATGCACGAAATTGGCCGGCTGAAAAACCTGTCGATCCGCATCTGGTCGCCCGTGGAATACGATCGCCCGCCACGCCTGGCGATCTGCACCACTTTTCGCTCGGAACCACCATTGGCTCTGCTCCGCGCCGTCCGCGATGGCCGGTTGCGAGCGACAGTTCCATTGATGGTCGGCAATCGTCCAGCCTGTCGGGGTCTCGCCGAACAATTTGGCTGCGACTGGCATTCGATTGACGACGGGCACGGCAATCCCGACAACGAACGCATGGTGCAGTTGTTTGATGAGTATGAAGTCGACTACATCATTCTCGCCCGCTATATGCGAGTCCTCCCCGCAGCCACCTGCTGGCGATTCGCCGGGGGCCGGATCGTCAACCTGCACCACGGGCTGTTGCCGTCATTCCCTGGCCCACGTCCGTATGAAGATGCCTTCGGCCACCACATGCTGACCTATGGTGCGACAATCCACTTCATCGTTCCCGAACTGGACGCGGGAAACCAGATCATCCACCAGGGAACATTCACCGTTCCACCGGGAACGCCGCTGGAAGAAATCAAACTCCGCGGTCAAACCGACAATGAACCCGCCTGCTTGTTCGAGGGCGTGCGTCGAGTAGTCGATCGCGAAGTCGCCTTACGATTCCACCGCATCGTCCGCGTGAATCAACCCTAGAGCGTTTTCAAGATTGGTGTAGCGGAATCTCGTAAGAGTTCCGACCCCGGCCTTCGCGGGCAACAAAATGTTAGACGAATACTGGACCAGAAACTTCAGCAATGCTCTTCCGTTGGCGCATCTGCTCCGCGATGAATACGCCTCACGCTGGTTCCGTATTCACTCGCTGCCCGACTCGAAGCGACATGCAGAGGATGATAACGAGCGAAAGATCGTGCTCGAACGCTTCAACACGCTTGCTGCTGAGTTTGCCAGCGACGGGACTCAACTCGAATTACTGACAACCAACTGGTCAACTTCACCATTACCCGAAAGCCCGCACCCGGGATTTGGGCAACTGGAGTTTCAGGCAACTGCCTGGAGATCCATTGCTATGCACGAATTGGATGGCGATTCAGAACCCTACTATTCACACATCTTCCAGTCTTCGCTGTCATGGCGCGGATCAGCGCTCAATCCGGTCATTCGTTTGGTCGCTGACGATCGATTGTCCAACGTCATGGTGCTCGATACTTCGTCCAATTGGTTGCTTCACCCATACGATGGCGGCCTGGATATCATCTGTGATTCATCCCAGATCCGGGACGTACTGGCAAACAAGTACCAGCATTGGCGACCCAGCCGATCAGACGGGCTTTGAAATTGACAAGTGGTCGAGCTTATCCCACGAAGCGCAAGCGTTAATCAGGGGTCGGGCCTTCGATTTTTCGATATTGGTCCGATCAGCCGGATTTTGATTACGACGTCGGTGGCGGCCAATTTCGAAAACTCGAACGCCCGACCCCGCGCTGTCCGTTTACTTGCCGATCGTTACCATCTGCGTCTGCGTCTTACCCTTAACCGAACGCTGCACCTTCAAAACCAGC
>JAQGHS010001014.1 GCA_028291605.1 Planctomycetaceae bacterium
GTTGGCTGGGAGTATCACGGCGATCCCCCCGAGATTCACGGCAAGGAAATTGTAGGCGGAGGTACGGCTCTTGTGGCCGGATTTCGACCTCAGAAATGGACCGCCACAGTTTATCCCGGTACCAAAAGCAACTTAGTATTAAACGCCTCAAAGATCTTCTGGTCGCAAGGCTTGAGCAGTCCCCCGGGACACGTTCTCCCGTGGTCACACTGGACCCGTCCGCACGGTCCCGATGAACGCGTGCAGCAAATCACGAAGAACCTGATGCAACGGGCGATTAAGCCGTAATGGGCCTTGTAGGATGGCCGCCTTGGCCGTCTTCTCTTCAAGGTAGGCGAACATTTAGCAATTAGCTCAACGTGTAGTCTTGAGCGTCCGATGGATGTCGAGGGGTGAAGAATACGACGGCCGAGGCGGCCATCCTACGGTCGTCCATTACGGCACCGGCCCGGGTCCCGGCGCTGGTGCCTGTTCGTGCTGATCGCTGCTGGTCAGGCGGACTGCCACACGCGTTTCTTTGCCGTCGCGAACGACCGTCAGAATCACCACGTCACCTGGATTCCTAGTCTCGATGATGCTCAGAAAATCGTCGGCCGTCTTAATGACCTTGCTGTCGACTTCGATGATTAAGTCGGCCGTGTTCCGTTCGACGCGTTCGAACACGAACGGACCGCGCCGCTTGCGAATGACCTGCGGCCCTTTCATCCCGGCCTTTTCGGCGGGACCGCCGGGTGTCAACTGGGCTACCAGCAGGCCGTGTTCCGTTTGATAGACTCGGGAAATTCCGATCTCCGGCCGGATCACTTTGCCCTTCTGAATCAACTGGGGAACGATCCGCGCGATCAGATTGATGGGAATCGCAAAACCGACCCCCGCACTCTGGCCCGTCGAACTGGCAATGGCCGTATTCATGCCGATCAAGCGACCGTGCGCATCGGCCAGTGGTCCGCCGGAGTTGCCGGGATTGATGGCGGCGTCGATCTGGATAATGGACTTGATTGTCCGATCGCCGCGGATTTGCAGCGACCGATTGATGCTGGAAACAATGCCGGTGGTCAGCGTCCGTTCCAGGCCAAAGGGATTGCCAATCGCAAAGACACGCATGCCGACTCGCAAGTTGTTCGAATCGCCAAATGTGACCGGCACGAGCACGTCCGGCGGAGCGTCGATCTTGATGATCGAAACATCATTGATCGGGTCCGCCCCGACAAACGTCGCGTCGTATGTCTTGCCGTCGTACAGCGTCACAGAGACTTGTCGCGCATCTTCTACGACGTGGAAGTTGGTCAGAATATGTCCTACCTGATCGATGACACTCCCCGAGCCCGCGCCCTCCGCCGCACTTTCGGTAAACAAGCCATCGGCCTTCACGGTTTTCGTGGTGATGTTCGCGACCGACTTATTGACGCGTTCGTACACATTGACGTTGATGTGCTCTTCTGCGGTCATTCCATCAGCCTGGAACAACCCCATGTTCGCGGGTGCGTGTCCCGGCAAAGCATGACCTGGGCCATTGAGTCCCTCGTTGCCAGCGGCGCGGGCGGCAGGTCGCTGTCCGGGAAATGCCGGCCCGCGATCCTGAGCTTGAGCCCGGGGGAAATTGTGTGGCGTCATCCAAGCCATCGCACCGATGGCTCCTGCAGCCGCCGAGACTCCGCACACCAGGAGATAATTCCAAGGGAGTCTTATGGACTTAAGATGTTGATTCATGATTTTGAAGTTGCACTTTCCAATCAGCATTTGATTCGCGGACCTGCCCGTCCGGGTCGGATCCGCAATTGTCACCCCATGCGGCTCAGAGTCTCTATTATCGTGATCTTCGGAAATGGCTCAAGCTGAGTCTCTTGAGAGACGCTGTAGCACTGCCGAAAGGACATCAGGGAGAGAAAGGAGGGAAGGGACACTTATGTCCTTCTCGTCTCTTCCGTCCCGTATGTCCTTTTCGTTAGAGAAACCGGACTCTCGTTGGCTGAACGGACTGTCTGCGGTAGAATCGCCCCATTCCATTCGGATTTCGCACAGGACAGACCACTTAAATCAGAATTTGGCAATGACATCTTCGGGAGCGCCCACCCCCGATGTCGTCGGAATTCTGGCCGTTCCGCGTGGCCTGTGCCGCTTTTTAATTAGAAAGTCCATACATGCGTCGGATTGCGATTCTTACCGCCGGCGGAGACACCCCGGCCCTCAATGCCACGATCTACGGGGCGGTAGCTCGGGCCAATCAACTGAAGGTAGAAGTCTACGGCATCATCAAGGGATTTTCGGGGATGCTGAATCCGACGGTGCCCCACGTCCATTTGAATCCCCTGTTTTCGTCGATCCCGGAACTCGATCCCTGCGTCGGTGGTACGATCTTGGGAGCCTCGCGCGATTACATCGACCCCAGTCAAAAAGAGGTCCTCAAACAGGTGGCCTATCGACTTGGCCGTCTGGGAATTGACGGGCTGATCTGCATCGGCGGCGACGGTACGATCAATGGCATGCAGCCCCTCGCGCAGTTTTTTCCGTGTGTCCTGGCACCCAAAACCATCGACAACGACCTGGGGCTAAATTACCTCGACGAGCCCAATGAATGGGTTCGTGAAGCGGGCGAAAAGCCCGACACCTGGAAATACAGCCGCCAAGGTGAGCGTGACGAAATTCGTCTGGATGACATCGTGAATTTTGCGACTCCCGGTTATGCCACCGCAGTCTATGTCGCCGCCGGCGGTATCGATCGCATCCGCACCACGGCCGAAAGCCACCGCCGTATTGCGATCGTCGAAGTGATGGGCCGGCAGTCCGGCTACATCGCGCTGGGGTCGGCTTACGGGCAGCCCGATATCATTCTGATCCCCGAAGTCCGCATGAACTTCGAGAAACTCGAACGCCGCGTGCGCGAATTATACGAGTTGCAAAAGAACGTCGTCATTGTCATTGGTGAAGGGGTTCGCGATGAAGAAGGCCGCGAACTGGGAGCGATTTCAGCCAGTCACGATCCTGCTGGCAACGTCATCTTCAGTGGGGCTGCCGAGCACCTGGCGGTCATGCTGGGCAACTCCTTTGGCGACAAGTACTTCCTCGATAAACGGCGTCACGACAAAGCCAAGTCGGCCATTTTTACACGTAAAGTCGGACACACACAGCGCGGCGGGCGACCGATTGCGTTCGATCGCTTTTATGCAGCCCAGCTGGGGGGCAAAGCGGTCGAATTGCTGGTCCAGGGCTACAACAACAGCATCGCCACCCTGCAATGGTCCGAGCAAGGGGGCTTCAAGCTCGATTCGATTCTCGCGAATACCTTGCGTGACCCGTATCAAAACATCCGGCCCCGCGAACTGCACCCGAGCTTCTACGATCCCGTCCGTTTTCAACCTTCGAAGTTGGGTATTGAGTACCTGATGAAGATCTTCACTGATGCCATCGGCCATGACGACGTGGAATCGATCCGCACGAGCCAGTTCCATCCGGGAAACCTGACGAATCGGTATCGTGGATTCAATATCTCCATGCACAAACGCATTCAACGACTGGGCGGCGAAGGGGACGATGACTTGATCACCGGTGCAACTGGCTGACGGTGGTCAAACTGTAGCCTGACTCTCTGAGTCGGGGGTCTTGAAATGACGAATGACGAAACCAGAATGACGAATCAATGACCAAATCCGAATGACGAAAACGCTCAATCTCTTCGCTGATATTCCTGAGAATTTGCCCGAGGAGCTGTTTGAGACACTCCTCTTGGCGAAGGGCTTGCGCATCGAGCGAATCGTCTCGCACGGTCAGGCGTCGCCCGCAGACTTCTGGTACGACCAGTCAGAGAACGAATGGGTCTTGCTCCTGCAGGGAGCGGCCAAGCTACGTATTGAAGATCGCAAAGCGCCGCTGGAATTGGTTCCGGGAGATCACGTTCTGATCGCCGCCCACACCCGCCACCGAGTCGACTGGACCGATCCGAATCAGCCCACGATCTGGCTGGCGATTCACTATTCGTCGGCGTTAGATGGGTAGTCCAAGTTTTCGAATTTGGGTGAGCAAAACGAAGCAGACCCGACACCTTCCACCTACAGAGCAGGATCAGGGAATGCCTAAGGATGCCTTAAGGCATTCGTCAACGGACGACATCGCGGACGGCGGGAACGTGCCAATCTTGGCACGAACCAGTGATTCATTCAGCGTCGCCAAGTTTTCACAAGTGACGACGGAATCGTGAGCGAGGCCAGACAGTTGACCGATCGGGGATGCAAGATCAACTAGAAACTGCGTCGGCTCGTCACTACGGCGCGTCATTGTCGTAATGGTAGCGACAATCAAATTACTCAACCGGCGATTGTTGATATCATTTTGCACAACCAGTGCTGGTCGCACTTTTGCTCCCGTTCCTGAACTGAACGGAAAGTAGACAATGACAACATCGCCGCGTTGGAATTTCATGGACGCTGCGGATTAATGTCATAGTTATTGTAAACGTCGAGCGCGGGGTCATCCCAGACTTTTGCAAGCGCTGCTTCTTGAGCTCGATACGTTTCAGATATGTCAAACGGATCTTGGTCGAATAATCCGCGGACTCGTTCGAACATTTCTTGCGAGACTACGAAATAGATCTTCTGGTTGACTGGATCGATCACCTGCATCGGCTTGGTGCCGAGCTGTTCCAGTTCCACATGCTGTTCTGCTGTGAGATTGATTGCCATATATCAAATATTACTTGGGATATCGGCCAATGACGAGAGGACTTCTTACCAAAATTGCCTGGCAACGGGCAGCCCAGGTTCTTGAATCTGGGTGAGAGCCGCGAACAAGAGGCTGCGGCTCGTTCAACGTTGGAAAATTGGCTCCGTGTCGACCCGCACAAACAAAAAGACCCCTGAAAAATCAGGGGTCTTTTCCATCAATGGGTGGCTAACGGGGCTTGAACCCGCGACCTCCAGATCCACAATCTGGCGCTCTAACCAACTGAGCTATAGCCACCGTGCAACGGCGTTTTCCGCCGTGTCGGGCGCCATAATACTCCGGAATCAGCACAACGTCAATCATCCACCGCGACGGCCGAGCAGGTCACGCCAGGGCGGGTGATCTTTCACAAGCTGAGCTCTGTCAGCGTGTTACGACGTTCAAAATCACATCAGCAGGGTGTTTCACAATGGTGTTAACGCATCGGACCTGCTAGATTGCTGCTGCATCGCCCGGGACGTCCTTTCGAGTTGGAACGTTCCACATTGCTGACCTATCCTTGATTTGAATGAGCGCAGGTGAACGTGAGTCTTTTCAAGATCGCTGGTGGCACCGTTTACGATCCGGCCAATGGCATCGACGGTGAAGTCCGTGACATCTGGATTGAGGATGGCAAGGTCATTGCCGCTCCCACCGATCCGGCGGTCAAGCCGTCGCGGATCTTCGATGCCGAGGGGCTCTGCGTGATGCCCGGCGGCGTGGATATGCATTGCCATATCGCTGGCCCGAAGGTCAACGTGGCCCGCAAAATGATGCCCGACGATAAGCGGCTCGCGGAGAAGATTGTCCGTACTCCGTTCACTCGTTCGGGCACAATGGGCAGTGTTCCCAGCACGTTCGCTACGGGCTATAAGTACGCTGGCTTGGGATACACGACGGCGTTCGATGCCGCCATCCCCGCCTTGGCCGCGCGGCATGCTCATGAAGAGTTTCGTGACACACCCATCATCGACAAAGGCTTCTTTGTGCTGATGGGCAACAATCACTACATCATGGAGCAAATCCAGAAGGGTGAACCCGAACGGCTGAAGGCCTATGTCGGCTGGCTGCTCAATTCGACCAAAGGTTACGCCGCCAAGATCGTCAATCCCGGTGGCGTTGAGGTCTGGAAGTCGGGTGGAGGCAATACGCATGGCCTCGACGATATGGTCGGCCATTTCGAAGTGACTCCTCGACAGATCATTTCCAGTGTGGCCCAGGCGGCTGCAGAACTTGGCCTGCCCCATCCGGTTCATATTCATTGCAACAATTTGGGAATGCCTGGCAACTGGTCGACTACGCTGGAGACGATGAAGGCGCTCGAGGGGCGTCGCGGACACCTGACTCATATTCAATTCCACAGCTATGGCGGGGATCCCGATGTGCAAAGCACATTCTGCTCGGAGGTCCCCAAGCTGGTTGAATACGTCAATAGCCATCCCAACATTACGGTCGATATCGGTCAGGTGATGTTTGGCGAAACGACCTCGATGACGGGTGACGGACCGCTCGGTTATTTCCTGCACAAGGTTACCGGCCGCAAGTGGTTTTCGGGTGATACCGAAATGGAATCGGGTTGCGGCATCGTCCCCATCGTCTACAAAGACAAAAGCATGGTCCACGGTCTGCAATGGGCGATTGGCCTGGAGTGGTACCTGCTGATGGACGATCTGTGGCGCGTGGGGATGAGCACCGATCACCCGAATGGTGGTTCGTTCATGGCCTACCCCGAAATCATCGCCCTGTTGATGTCCAAAGAACGCCGGCGCGAAGTTCTGTCACGCATGCATCCGCGCGTGAAAGAACGCTGTACTTTGCCCGATATCGATCGCGAATACACGCTGAACGAAATCGCCATCATCACGCGAGCTAGCCCCGCGCAAATTCTGGGGCTGACGCACAAGGGGCACCTGGGAGTCGGTGCGGATGCGGACGTGACCATTTACACGCCGAACCCCGATATTCAACTGATGTTTGAGTTGCCGCGCATCGTCATTCAGAATGGCCAGATCGTCGTAGAACAAGGCGAGATCCGGGCCAGTCCCGAGGGCAAGTTACTGCACGTCGCGCCCGAATGGGATGAGTCACACACGCCTCACATTCAGGAATGGTTTGAGAAATACTACACCTTGCAGTTCTCGAACTATCCGGTGGATGATCATTACCTGCGCCAGCACGAAGTGATCGCGACAACGCCGTAACGCATCGTGGGACGGGTCTCCAGGCCCGTCCGTCCTGCCAAGCGCGCTTCCACCACCAGTATTGAATCAGAGACCTTCGTGACCTTCTGTTCCAATCTTTTTTAACAGAAGGTCACAAAGAACACGAAGAAATCGCCGTCAAGTTGCGGGGTGGTTGAAGTCCAGGTTCGACTACTTGACCGATCAAGTTACGGGCTCGGACGGGCCTGGAGACCCGTCCCACGATGCGCTCTCTACACAATCTCCACCGGATCGTGTTCCTGCACGCTGGCGCTGACCGTCAGATCTGCAAAGTGTGACTGCAATATGTCTGCGAGCGTTTCCACCGCGGGACGCTCGGTGGCGTAGTGGCCCGGCAGAATCAGCGCTAAACCGCTGTCTCGAGCTCGCAGGCAATCGTGAAACCGGGCTTCCCCCGTAAGTAATGCGTCGCAGCCGGCCGCCAGCGCATCGGGGATGAATTCCGCTGCTGCACCGCAGGCAATGCCCAGCCGCCGAATTGTCGCCGCGGGCGATCCCACTCGTTGCAGGCTGGCGATATTCAATTGCTGCTTGGTCGATTCACACAGCTCGTCGAGGGTACAGGGCTGAGGCAGATCGCCGTAACGACCCGCGCCGCTTGCCCCTTCCAATAGCGGCGAACCTGAAGTGACCGGGTTTGGCTTGATCCGCAGGGGATGCACGCCGAGTAGTCCAAATCGTTCGGCCAATTGTTGATTGATCCCGGCGCTCGCACTGTCGAACGCCGTATGAGGGCTGTAGAGCGCAATGCCGGCGCCAATCAGGCTCAGCAGCATCGACCCTTGGGGATCGCTGGCAACCAGCCGCTGAATCGGTTTGAAGAGCATCGGGTGATGCGACACGATCAAGTCGACCCGCAACGCCACGGCCTCCGCCACCACATCCGGCGTGACCGTCAAGCATGTCAGGATGCGATCGACGGGACGCGCCGTATCCCCAATCAATAGCCCCACGTTGTCCCAAGACTCGGCCAAGGTCAGCGGAGCGAGCTCGCTCAGAAAGTGAGTGATGTCGGCAATCGTCGTCATGGGAACAACCTGCAAGAGACATTGACCAGGTGAGCCGGGCGGCGTAAGCCCCCGGATTCGTCGACGTAGGATAGGCATCCTGCCGGTCATTTGTCACCTCAAGGGACAAACCCGAAGTCCATTCATCCTACGATCACCACTTGGACTGCCGCAGGCTATTTGGTTTACCGTTTGTCGCTTCGCGATGGACAGGCAGGATGCCTATCCTACGGTAACGTTGCCATGTTGCACATGAGGCGAAACATCAACACGACAGAACCACACGTGTGGTGTTCCAGCAACACGCAACGGCATCAATCAAGTCATGATTCACTTCTCAAACAAAGTGTAACTCCAGATTGCAAATGAGGTTGTGGCCCAATGTACGAGAATCTGAACAGCGTTGGCACTCAATTTGTAAAGAGGTTGGTCAGTGCCGTGTTAAGCCGCTTTCACTTCCGTAAAGAAAATGTGGCCTATGTCAGATATGTGTCTGCTTCTGCTATCTCCCGATGATCAATGGATGCAAGGCATCGCCGAACGCCTGACCTCAGGCATCACGCCGGTCCGCTGCCGTTCGTTGAAAGACGCTGCCGAGGCACTTGCTCAGCATCAAGTCTGGGGTTGCCTGGCGGACTTCCGCACCATCGTTGTCGGTGGACATGCGGAAGAACGATTCCTGGAAATGCTCCACGGGCGTTTTCACGGAGCCCAGATGTGGCTGGCGACACCTCAGGTTTGCCCGGAACCAATCGAACGCTTCAGTGCCTGCCATCAAGTGGTACGACTGACCGCGACGACTCCTGAGTCGGTGACCGATGTCATCAATAGCCGACTCCAAGTGGAAGCTGCGGAGCCCGTTGTCGTTGAGACGCACCGGAATGCACCGTCGAGTATGGAAACGGCGACGACGTTGAGCGGGCTGACTCGCCGCTTCGAAACCAATACACCCAAAGCCAAGTCGATGCTGGCGGACCTCGAAATCGCCGCCAAGCACGACGTCACGATTCTGTTGATCGGTGAAACCGGAGCCGGTAAGACGTTCCTGTCGCGACTGATTCATGAAGTCTCACCCCGCCGCAACGAACCCTTCCTGACAGTCGCTTGCGGAGCCCTGCCCGCCGACCTGATTGAAAGCGAACTGTTCGGACACGTGCGAGGTGCCTTCACCAGTGCTCATGCCGACAAAGACGGCAAGTTCCTGGCCGCTGGACGAGGCACCATACTGCTGGACGAAATCGACGTTCTCGGTCCCGAGCAACAAGTCAAACTGTTGCGGGTGATCGAGTCGGGCGAGTTCGAACCGGTCGGCTCGAACCGGACCCAACGGTCGCAAGCCCGGCTGATTGTGGCGAGCAACCTCGAATTACAACCCCTCGTACAACAGGGCAAGTTTCGCCCGGACTTGTACTATCGGTTGAACATGTTGAAATTCGAACTACCCCCGCTGCGAGCTCGCAAACCAGACATCATCCCGCTGGCTCAACGCTTCATCGCCGAGCTGTCAGCGAAACACAACATCAAGATCGAACGCGTCGATGACAGCTTGCTGACGGCGTTGTACAACTACCCGTGGCCGGGCAATGTCCGTGAACTGGAGAACGTCATCCAGCGAGCGGTCATCTACTGCCGCGACGGTATCCTGACCGCCCAGCAATTGCCCTCCTACATTCTGTTGGGAATCGCCGGGCCGACGAATGATGCCTCAGTCACGCTGGACTATGCCCCCGCGGTGCCGCAACCGGCCCCAGGAAACTCCAGCGTTCTGGGGAAACAGATTGCCTTCACGGAACGCGACATCATCGAACAGGCGTTGTTCAAGAACAACTATAGCCGGACCAATACCGCGAAGTCACTCGGGATCAGCCGCGTGACGCTCTACAACAAAATGCGGAAATACGGCATGTCGAAGTAAACACCAGCGGGCCGACGCATCCCCTCGAAGTACGATCGCAGCAACCCGGCAGTATCACAACTGCCGGGTTGCTGC
>JAQGHS010001018.1 GCA_028291605.1 Planctomycetaceae bacterium
ATGGTCACCAGATTGCAGCGGACCGCCCAATCGTGCGGTCCGAGCTGGATTCCCTGCGCGGCGGCCTCCAGCGGTGCCCGGCCGGTGTGGAACTCTAGCGGGTTGTAGCCGAAGAGACTCATGGTCGCAACGTCGCTGCCGGATGGCATCGATGGGGGCGTATTGTCCGCCCGCCCGGCGGCCCCGGCTTTCGCAATCGAATCCATGTGCGGGATCCGCGCCGCCTGTAACGGCGTGCGGCCCCCCAAACTGTCCTGCGGTTCGTCCGCCACTCCGTCCGGAATTATCAGCGCGTACTTCATCAGTTTCCCTCAAAATGAGCATGGCCAGCGTAACATGTGATAGGGGGGACAGTCGAGGGATTCAAGGCGACGAACTGTTTTGAAATGTGACGCGCTCCGGCAAATGGTCGAAGCATGCCGAATATACGGAAAATGAGCCACAAAAACGTACGACAGGTGAGCCGGGTGCCATAAGGCCCCGGACAATTCCGATCACCCCGAGAGCACCAACCTCACATCGGGAACTTCTTATGAACAGTCCACAGATCCCACCCGATTCAGGATCCCAGCCAGCGCAGTCGGGCATCCTCACGGCCCTGAGATCGGTCGGCGGAGATTTAAAAAATCCCCTGTGGATCTATCTCAAAGGATTTCTGTTCCTGTTGAGCGGACTGCTCGCCGGAGGGCTGCTCTTGCTGGAACATCCCACTTGGAAGGATGCCGCATTGCTCGCCATGACGGTGTGGTGCTTCTGCCGGTTCTACTACTTTGCCTTCTACGTCATCGAGCACTACGTCGATGGTGAGTACAAGTTCGCGGGTTTGGGGTCATTCGTTCGTTACCTTTTGACGCGGCGATGACGGCATTTCACCCTCGTCATACAAGCTCGAAGCGCCAGCGAGTGAATTTCCCCTCGGCGACGTTCCAATCGGAATGCACTCGCTGGCGCTTCGAGCTTGTATGACAGTCGCTTCGCGACACACATTGATTCGACATTCGGGCTTCGTCATTCGTCATTGCGTCCCTGTGACGTTTTGGGGTTGCCAAACGCAGCTTGCCGAAATACCGTCTCATCCAGTTGGCCACGGATTGATGGAAAATTGTCACGGAACTGATCATGCAACGTCTGAAGGTCGCACAGGCCCTGAAAAGTACAGCGGTTGAGATTGAAGTCGATGTTCGAGGCTGGATCCGCACCAAGCGCGAATCGAAGCAGGGATTTGCCTTCCTGGAACTCAATGACGGCAGCTCGCTGGCCAACCTGCAAGTGGTCATCGAAGGTACCGTCACTGGCTTCGCGGAACACAACAAGCACTTAACCACTGGTTCGGCCGTCCGGATTATTGGTGTGTTGAAAGAATCTCCTGCGGCCGGGCAGAAGGTCGAAGTCCACGCGACGTCGATTGAACTCTACGGCACGGCAGATGCCGAAAAATATCCCTTGCAGAAGAAGCGACACAGTTTTGAATTTCTGCGCGAGATTGCGCATCTGCGACCGCGAACGAATACCTTCGGGGCCATCTTTCGCGTGCGGAATGCGCTCTGTAACTCAATCCACAACTTCTTCCAGTCGCGTGGTTTCGTCTATGTGAATTCGCCGATCATCACGACCAGCGATGCCGAAGGGGCCGGGGCGATGTTCCAGGTGACGACCCTCGACGCGGCCAAGCCGCCAATGGTTGATGGACACATCGATTACTCGCAGGACTTCTTCGGTAAACGGGCCTCATTAACCGTCAGCGGCCAACTGGAAGGGGAAATCTTCGCGACCTCATTGGGCGATTGCTACACGTTTGGGCCGACCTTCCGAGCCGAGAATTCCAATACGACACGGCACCTCGCCGAGTTCTGGATGATCGAGCCGGAGATGCCGTTCTACGAGCTCACCGACAACATGGATCTGGCGGAATCGTTTATCCGCACGATCGTGGCCGAGGTCCTGGCAACTTGCCCGGAAGACATGGCCTTTTTTAATGAACGCATTGACACAACCATTCTGGCCAAACTGCGGAACATCATCGACAACGACTTCCTGCGATTGTCTTATACCGAAGCGGTCGAGATTCTGATGACTTGCGGGGAGAAGTTTGAATACTCCGTGAAATGGGGTACCGACCTGCAGTCCGAGCACGAACGCTACCTGACCGAAAAGAAGTTTGGCAAGCCGATCATCCTGTTTGATTATCCACGCGAGATCAAATCGTTCTATATGCGTGTCAATGAAGATGGTCGTACCGTCCGGGCGATGGATGTTCTGGTCCCCGGCGTCGGGGAAATTATCGGCGGGAGCCAGCGTGAAGAACGTCTCGATGTGCTGATTTCACGCATGCAGGAGTGTGGATTGAAGCCGGAAGATTACTGGTGGTATGTGGACTTACGCCGGTATGGATCGGTGCCGCACTCGGGGTTCGGATTGGGGTTGGAACGAGTGATGCTCCTGCTGACCGGCATGACGAATATCCGCGATGTGATACCGTTCCCGCGAACACCGAAGAATGCGGATTTTTAAGAGTTTTTAGCCACAGAAGGACACGGAAGAAACACAGAAATAGGATTCCATCTCTTCTTCTTTCTGTGTTTCTTCCGTGTCCTTCTGTGGCTAATTTGCCTTCGTCTGCACCCAGCAATGTGGGATCGCTATCCCAGAATCTCTTTCACCACGTGGCCCGCGACATCGGTCAGCCGCTCGTCTCGACCGTTGTGGAAGTAGGTGAGCGATTCGTGATCGAAGCCTAACAGGTGCAGGATGGTCGCGTGCAGGTCGTGGACGTGGACCTTGTTTTCGGCGGCTCGCAGGCCGACTGCATCTGTCGAACCGTAAGCCATGCCCCCTTTGACTCCGGCTCCTGAGAGCCAGACGGAATAGCCCCAGGGATTATGGTCGCGGCCGGTTCCCTGTTCACTCATGGGCATGCGGCCGAACTCGCCGCCCCAGATGATGAGAGTGTCTTCGAAGAGACCGCGGCGCTGCAGATCTCTGAGCAACCCGGCGATGGGTTTATCGGTACGGCGACAATATTGACCGTGATTGTCGGCAACGTTGTTATGAGCGTCCCAGCCGTTGGTGTCGCCGGAATAGAGCTGCACGAAACGGACGCCGCGCTCGATCATCCGCCGGGCCAGCAGGCAGCGGGTGCCGAACTCGTCGGTATCTTTCTCGCCAATTCCATAGAGAGCTAATGTCTCAGCAGTCTCTTCCTGAACATTGACGATTTCAGGCGCCGCGGACTGCATGCGATAGGCCAGTTCGTAAGAATTGATCCGGGCTTCCAGCTCACTGTCGGAGTCGCGTTCGGCGAGGTGTTTGGCGTTGAGCTGTTGGATCAAGTCGAGAGCCGCTCGCTGCTGGGTGTTGGAGATGTTGGCCTGCGGTCGCAGGTTGAGGATGGGATTCGGACCGGGGCGCATGGTCGTTCCCTGGTACGTCGCGGGGAGGAAACCGCTGCCCCATGCGGGTGGCCCCCCTTTGGCTCCGCCCGCGGGATCGGGCATCACGACGAAGGCCGGCATGTTTTGGTTTTCGGTTCCCAATCCATAGGCCACCCAACTGCCGAGGCTGGGCTTGCCGATCAGAATGCTGCCGGTATTCATCTGGTAGACCGACTGCGGATGATTGACGCTATCTCCGTGACAACTCCGCAAAACGCAGAGGTCGTCGGCACATTCGGCCAGATGCGGCAGGAAGTCGCTGATCTCTAGTCCAGAATTGCCGCGGGGCTGGAAGGGTTTGATCGGCGGCAACAGGGGATTGGCGGCGACCTTGCGCCGCGTCATTACCGGGCCGAAGCTCTCGGGAAGTGGTTGGCCGGCGTATTTGATCAGATCGGGTTTCGGATCGAAGAGATCGACATGGCTGGGGCCGCCGTGCATGAACAGGTAGATGATCCGCTTGGCACGCGGTTTGAAATGCGGCTGCTTTGGCGAGAGAGGATTTTTTTCTGCGGCGGAAAGTAACCGGCGATTGAATCCTTCCCCGTGTAACATCGCCGCTAAGGCGATGGCCCCGAAGCCGCCACCCGCCTGACGTAGAAAACTGCGGCGCGAGGTTTGGTAGGACTCGCAGCTTTCAGAGGGGTCTGGAGAATTTGGGGTCATCGTTGTTCCGAGTCAGCTTGTGTGGGCCGGGGTCGGCCACCTTAGGCCATTTCTCTGACGACGACTCGATTGCCGTTCACTTCGATCACTTGGACTGCGCGGCCCATTTCGATGAAGGGGCCGTCGCTGATCACATCGACCATGCGGTCGCCGAACTGGGCTTTACCCGAGGGGCGCAGGATCGTCACTGCGGTACCGCGTTCGCCTTGCAAATTGGCATATGGTCCGAGCAGTCGATGGCTGGCGAAAGTCTCCGCCGCCAAGTCAGGACGCAGTAGTGGTTCGTTCGTCCGTGGGAAGGGAGCACCGCCCGGCGGGACCAGGACCATGCGGTTCAATAACGGCATCCGTGGAAGGAAACGACTCAAGGCGAGAGCGGTAATAATTACCCCCACCAATGAGCCTCCCAGGGTACTTAAATGGTCAGCCAGTTCGCGATAATCCGAGCTGGATGTCGGTATAAAAAATGTCTGGCTGGCGAGCACCAAAGACGCCAGGACCATCAGCGCGCCAGAGACCCCAAAAACACCGAATCCGGGTACGACGAAGACCTCCAGTGCAATGAAGCCCAGCCCCAGCATGAACAACATCACTTCCAGCCAGCCGGCAGTTCCACCCAGGAAGCGGCTCCAGAAGAACAGCCCGAAGCAGACGCACGAGATGATCAAGAAGAAGCCCGACGGAACGTGCAGTTCCGCGTAAATGCAGATGATGCCGATCACAAACAGAAAGCCAGTGACCTTGCCGTCATTGAGCAGGAAGACCAGTGTATCAACCCACGTGGGACCAACCGCGGGTACGGATTCTTCAGCCGCAATGCCATAACGCTGTTTCAACTCCTCGAAGTCGGCAACCGGTTCTTGCGCGATCATCAGCTCGTGAGCCCGCTTGCCGCTGACCGTCAACAGGTTGCCTCTGCCGGTTTCGTCGACTCGCAGAACTTTAACCCATTCACCATTCGCCGCGATGATGTCATCTTCGGACATATAAGAAACATCACCCGACTGCTTATTCGTGACCTTGTAGACCGCATGATCTTTATCCGCCATCGCAATCGTGATGGCCGTCGGACGCCCCTTCCGTTCGCCCAGCGTCTTCATGATATCGCGAACCACGCTCAAGACTTTTTCGGGCGCACGCTCGAATGGTCCGCCAGCTCGCATCTCGATCGGGGCCGAGTCACCGATCTGCGCATTCGGATGCATCACGATATCGTCGCAGCCCAGGGCAATCATCGCCGCGCCGCTGAGAGCCTGCTTCGGCACATAGGCGACCGTCCGGATCGTCTTGTTGTCATCCAGATCGGCAATAATGTTCGCAAGGCTCTGGCTGGAGGTCAGATATCCACCCGGTGAATCGATCTCGAAGATCAGCAGATTCGCCCCTTCGTTCTTCATGCGATCGATCTGGCGATGGATGAATTCTTCGATCAGGGGCGTGATGACTCCATCAATACGAATCCGCCGCGGAATCAGTTGATTGCCGGAGGTCGGATCTTCACGCAGCGTTTCTCGCTTGAGGCCGTAGATCTTCGCGATGTCGGCTCGAGCTTCTGCGGTCTGAGAGCAGAGGTAGTTGCCCGCGCGGGCCTGGCCGCCGTTATATAAGCCGTTCGAGCCGGCCGCTTTGATGGTCTTGTGATCCTGAATGATGGCCTTGGCATCCATCAAACGCTGGAACTGCGCGGGGGTGACCAGTTCGGTTTCGGAGATCAAATTGGGTGGCGCGCCGACCTGGCGACGCACCCAGATGACTTCTTCCTTGGGATCCATCATGCCATGCACGAGGGCCGTGCTGAGCAACGGATTGTGCCGGCGCGAGACCAGCGTTTCGACGTACGTCTTCACGTCCTCATCGACAGGCTTGCCGCGACCGAGGTTTCCCATGCCGGCTCGGGGATGCATGATGATTTCATTGCAGGCCAGGGCCACGATCACGTTGTAGCCGATGAGGTCTTTCGGGATCCAGGCGACCGTGCGAACGTCGGGCAGTTGCTCGGACAGGAATTTGGCGAGTTCGCGGACATCGCCGAAGCGGCTCGGGCCGTCGCTGAATTCCAGGACCAGGATGGCTTTGCGTTTCTCGGCGCGGGCCTTTGCTTCCAGTCCTTTGGCGACCCGGCTGACCTTGCCAAATTCCTTGGCATCGATCGTACCGGCCACCGTTACGAACTGGCCGATGGGTTCCAGAGCCTTGGCCGGGGCCGGTTCCTGGGCATCGATCCTGTTAACCGGGAGTGTCATTCCACTACGAATGACAAACAGAGACGTCACCAACGCCAGGACGCACCGCGACCAGAACCGTTCATGCAGCTTCGACTGACCTGGAAAATGCTTGTGCAACATGATGCGCTGTACTGTCGTTTCTGTTGAAGTCCGGTGGCGTACCGCGAAATGAACCGGCGACGAGCGTCGGCTCTTCCTGGCGACGAGCGCAGCGCCACATCCCATCTTACCAGTCGTCCGGCCCGTACGGCATCCTGTCATTGATTATAAATGACTGCTGATCCCAGTCAAACTGCCATTTCCCGGTCTGAGCGTAAACGCAGGAATACTCCGCTTGGATCAAGTTGAGCAAGAATTGAGCCACTGCATGCCGTACGAATTCCGTGGGACGGGTCTCCTGGCCCGTCTGAGCCTGTAACAATCGGCTTCAAAGAGAATTCATCCCTCGCGATCTTCGCGCAGCGCACGGCTTGAGTTCCAAAGGAGCCATCGAGAAATTCGCGACTTTCCACGACAAGTCAACCGTGCGCTCCGCGAAAGTCGAATTCGTGTCGTGTCAAATGTTACGGGCTCGGACTGGCCTGGAGACCCGTCCTACGAATACGTCGACGAGTCGAATGACTGCGTCATTCTCAACATTCTTGATATGATGCAGCCCGGAAGTTGTCTCTCAATATCCTCTTCAACACGCTGTGAGCCGCACCATGCTGACACCTGCCAAGTCCCGGAAATCGCTTCTCTGGCCCGTGATGTTTGTCGCGCTGACCGCTTTCTCATTGGGATTTGACGATGCGCAGACCAAGCTGTTGCAAACTTTTCACGCTGAGTTTGTCAACATTACACCAGGACAGGGAAAATTTCCCAAATCGTTCCGCATGGGATCAGACAAGGGCCCGGCCACTGAGCAACCCGCACACGAAGTGACGTTCAACCACTCGTTCGCGATCGCCAAGTATGAAGTTCCACAGAATCTGTATGAAGCCGTGATGGGCATCAATCCGAGCAAGTGGAAGGGACCGCGGAACTCCGTCGAGATGATGACCTTCGCGCAGGCCCAGGAGTTTTGTCAGAAGACGACCGGGCTGCTCCGGGAAGCGAAATTGATTGCGGCCGATGAAGAGATTCGCCTGCCCACGGAAGCCGAATGGGAATACTGCTGCCGGGCTGGGACGACGACAGCCTACAGCTTTGGCGACGAGGCCACCAAGGCCGACGACAAGGACCCCAAAGCCTCCATCCTGAATGATTACGGCTGGCATACGGGCAACGCCGCAGGGAATGATCCCCCAGTGGGTGCCTTGAAGCCGAATCCGTGGGGCCTCTACGACATGCACGGTTATCTCTCCGAATTCGTCGCCGATAGCTGGCATGACGACTACACCAAAGCACCGGCGGACGGGTCGGCCTGGACGAGCGAAGACCCCGCGACGGCACACGTACTGCGAAGTGGCTCGTGGAAGGACAAGCACCCGAATCTGCGGAGTGCTGCGCGGCGGCAACTCGCTGCTAAGGATGTGGGTGATGAGATCGGTCTGCGCTGTGTGAAAGCCAAGATGAAGTCCAAGTAAAAGGACGTCCGAGGACGACAGCGAATTAAAAGAGGCAGCGAATCAATGCAGCTGGGCCAGGCTGACACATGATTGCCCCATTCGCCGTCTCCTTTAATTCGCTGGCGATCGTGGAGATTTTTTGAAAATCCTCTGGAAGACTGAATTCGCTCATGGGTATGATTGTCGGTGCCTATCGAGTTCCATTCTGTTGCGCGGCTTCGTTGCGAGGCAAAATCAGCGGCGCAACCTCATTGATCAAAACGCGGGCTCGTGAATTCTACCCCTGTATCGAATGACCGTCTGCGAATGACGGTGTTCGCTCACATCGGGACTTATCATCTGACCGGACACGTCATCCGGTGGGGATCTTGCGCTGCGACGATCAGGGACAATGTTGGATCGAAGGAGACTGGAAAATGGCCAAAAAACCACGCAAACGAGCTCGCACACGTCCGCACACACACACGCACACCGATTTGGTACACGTGGAAATTGCCACACAGACGCCGATCAGCCCGCAACGGGAGGTCGCGGCCGAACTAGGCCGCCAGCGGGTTCTCGAATCGCGCGAACGGGTCGGACGCCGTGGCGACCGCGAATTTCTGAGCGATTGTTTTCCGCCCGAGCAACGCATGTAATGTTGCCCAGCGATGCTGATATCGTGGGACGGGTCTCCAGGCCCGTCTGAGCCCGTAACAACTGATGTGGCAAAAGCTCGAGCCTCGCGAACTTCGCGCAGCGCACGACTTCGATTGCTTCGAAACCGCCCTGATTTGATCAACTTTCCAGAGCACGAAACTCGTGCGCTCCGCGAAGCTCGCGAGTGTTGAAACTCTTTCAACGTCGAATGTTACAGGCTCAAACGGGCCTGGAGACCCGTCCTACGATTTTTGAATCCGGCTATGCCTGCATCGCTGGTAGACTTTGATCGATTTCTGGCGGCGAGTTGTTCACGGGCGATGTTGCTCGCCAGAGGTGACGCACTCCATAAAATGCTGCCAAGCCCAGCCACACGAGTCCCAGCCAGGAGGGGGTCAGGCAGGGCCACCAGATGGCTCCGAGCAGCAGCCATGCCACAGCGGGTTGTTCCGCCAGCCACTCCGGGAACTTCCAGCGCAACAAGGGCCACACCAGGACTAGGACGACGATCGCCAGTCCCACCCCCAGTGTGATACTCCAGAGCGATTCATGGATGATCGAAACCCGCAACTTGCTGTCCGCAGGGTCCTTCGCAACTAGCCGTACCAGGAGTGAATGCGGCCCCGCAAGGTTACCTTCCAAGCTGGAAAACGACCGCAAGATGGCGGGCGACAAGCCACCGGGAATCGCCGCGGTCTCGACGGGAATGGGAACCGCGGATTGCTCCCACGGTGCAAACTGAGTTTGCAGTTTCGCAAATCGCTCTGATAATTCGCCCTGTGGTTTTCGCAACTGCGGTTCCGTCAACAGGCGTTTGATCAGGCTGCCGACCTGACGATGCAGATAGAGCCACTGAGAATCCTGCGGCGCCGGCCCGCCGCCCGCCCGCTGCTGCATCAATTCCAACATCATCTGCAGCTCGCTCAGTTGAACCTGAATGCGCTCGACCGATTTCCCCTGCCGCGCGTGCAGGCGGAATCCTGAAGGGGGGGTCAGGGTCACATATTCTTCCCCGACACTTTTTCCGGAAACATGCGGCCAGGCAAATTCCGCCTGGTTGTAGAATCGATCAAACGAGGCGGTGTTCTGGGTCCAATACAACGTGACCGCGTGGCCGGCCTGGGGAAAGGTCAAGGGAATCCGCAGTCGTTGCAGGCGCGGTGTGTGCGGAATGAATTCACCGTCCAGCAGAACCCCCTGCAGCTCGATACCGGTGGGAATATCCAGCTCAACCTGTTCGAGCTCTTGCGGCCCCAGAAGGATCGAGGTCCGGCCCGAGACGTGATGCGTCGGCCCACACCAGATCTGGGTTTCGCTCCACAGGACGCCGGTTTGCGGATGATCTTCCTGACGTCGCGGAATCGTGACTGTCCACGTACCGGGGGAACCACGATATTCCAGCCGCGTCGTTCCCTGCAATTCCGTCGGCAATAGCTTGCCCAATTCTTCGGGCAATGATTCCGCCTGCAATCCAGACGTACGCGAGTCCACCGTCAGTTGACCATCGGCGGGCAGGACCAGGAAGTGATCCTTACGCGTGGCGTTCAATCCCACAATCTCGGGGATGACGACGGGACCACCCGCGGGCAAGTTCACCTCACCTGAGACTTGAACGACGAACCTTCCGCGAACTGGAGCCTGCGGGATGAGCACGATCCGTTGGCCTCCATCGGTTTCTCGTTCCAGCAGTTGCCGGACGTCGGCGGCATCCACGCGCACTAGAGGGAGCTCCGGGGGAACGCGGATGGAGAATTGCGAACCGTGTCCCTGCAGGACCTCGAACAATAGATTCGTGGTCAACTTCCAGCGTCCGTCGCGCGGTTGCAGCGACGTCACCGCCGAGTAGTTCAGCACGGGCTCATTTTGGGCAGCACGGACCACAAACGGGCCGGCCTCTTGATTCCACTTGAAACGTCCCACCAGTAAATTGCGGGCGGCCCCGAGACGCAATTCGGAGGGAACTTCGAGGCGTTCCCACTTGCCGGGATCGGCCACTTCCACTTCCAGATCGGGCTCCTGGTAAAGTTGCAGCTTGGCATCCACGATGGTCGCATCGACGAACCGAATGGTGGGCAACGCCATCTCCTGTGGCACCTGCGTCGGCATCGTTCCCTGTAAGGCCAGCGTCTGAGTTCCGGTCGTCTTGTCGCGCAGGAAGACGTGCAGCACATTGCCGGTTCTGGTCCAGCGCAGCAGCCGGTTCGCCGCATCTTCCTGGATGCTGACACCCGTGATGGTCAACCGGGGATCGATTTCGATCTGATGCGTATAGGCGGCCGCGGTCTGAACTTCAATCGTCGCATTGACGCTCCATTGCAGACGCCGGCTGCCCAGCACCCCGATGGCCGTCATGCGGACCACGCGCTGGGCCTGCAGTGGCTTTAAGCCGATCTTCAGCGGTGCCGGATCCAGCAAGGAAAAAGCCATCTGCGGCTTCTGATCGATACCAGCCGTCCCCCATTCGTTGATGAAATTGTCGACCGTAGTGGACGCGATCTGCGAGCCCGCTTCCGGGCTTGTTTCCGGCACGAACTCTGAAGGCGTACGAATCGCCACCAGCGCCACTGTGGGACGCAGGGGATCCAGTGCGGGGGTCAGTAGCAGCACGGGCGGAATGTTCAACTGCGACGGCGGACCTTCGTTGGGGAGCAACGCTTCCACCTTGACCCGGAAGCCTTCAGAAACGGGACTCCGCAGGTCCACCTGCAACCGTGACGCGCCACCAGCGGCCGGAATCAGATGCCAGTCAAACACTTCCGGCCCCGAGACTTCGCGTACGGCCAGCCCCGCGGGAAGTTGCCAACTGACGCTCGACACCTGCCCCTGCAACACCCGATAGCTGACTTGGTAGTGCAATTGTGAAACGGCGGGCTGCACGTCCGCCAATACGACCAGTCGAGCCTCCAATGCCGGCTTGGCGACCGTCGGCGCCGTGGGGGCCGTCGGTTCGATTCGCAGCTTCGTCATCGGTCCCAACTCGCGCGGCCACACTTGTTTTGGCGCGACCGTATAAACCGTTTCACCCGTCTTGACTGTCCAAGGTGAATCGGGGTGATCATTCTGCAGCGTCCACAATGCTGAATGGAGACGCGGCAGCGTAAACTCCATCCATTGCCGGTCGCCGACTTCCTGAATGACGGGATAGCCCTGGAATTCGATGCGAAACGAACGTGTGCCGATCGACATCGACGCAGGAGGTTCCGTCGCCTCGGCGTTCTCCGGCATCGCGGGTGCCGCAGGTGGCGAGACAACTCCTGGCAACCGAATCGACAACGCCTTTGAATCGGGATGAGTCAGCAGAGGATGAGGATGACCGTCTACGAGGCACGCTTTCTCACCGCCGAAATTGACTCCGGTGAGGGGGATCAGAACTTCGACTTCGGCAGCATCGGACAAGACCGTCACTTCATAGCGAGCGGTCAGAGCGATCTGCTGCGTGGCGTCGCGTCCCAAGACGTAGTCACCCGTCCGCAGCAGCCACGCGGCGCGCGGTTGTTGAGCAGTTTGGAGGACCGTCCAATCCTTCAGCAGGCGCTCGGGAACATAAGCTAACGGCTGCTGGCCCAGCGGCTGATTCCGTTCATCCACAGGAATGATCACTCGCGGCAACGCGGTTCCTGAACTGTTGCCATTGGCCGGACCCGTTGACTGCGCCGCGGCCAGCCCACCACACACTCCGATCGCGAACAATATCGTGAGAGGTGCGGAGATTCGGGACGATATGGGGCGATAGGAATGCGTGCTGCCCTGCGGTATGTAGGG
>JAQGHS010000025.1 GCA_028291605.1 Planctomycetaceae bacterium
TGGCAGAAGTCCGGTTCGGCCGTTGCAGCGAATGGAGATCGCTGGTGACCTTCAATCGCCAATTTTGACCTGCTGCGATGAACTGCTGGCCCAAAGACCTTGCCCGCGGACAACCAATCGTGGGACCCGCGGACTCGATAGATTGGTCGGCTCAACTGGGCCAGATTGATCGCCGAGTCCGCTCTCGGTCGTGCGTCACCGCTCCGTACCGCGATCGACTGTAGGGCCTGTTCTCGATAAGAGGCGCTCCCGACGGTAACGCTCACGACCAAGAGTGCCGAAGTGATGACTCCTAGTGCCAGACGTGATTCAAGCATGATCGTCCTCTGAATGAATGCTTCGCCAATCATTACGAACCAAGCGTCTTCTTCACCCGTTGCCGACTGTTAAACTCGTTGGGATCAAAGGGATCTTCGACCACCTCGTCCGGTACCATTGGCGGCTCGTTGGAGATGATGGGTTCCGTTTCCGGGAGTTGGCCGGATTTCGCAAATGTCGTTTTCTTCTCGGTTGGCGGTGAGGCCGCGGGGCGAGTGCGGGGGGCTGTCTCACCCTCTTTCTTGGGCCAGGCGACGCGCGTTTCAGGAATCGGCGGAGCGTCATCCTCGGCATCGGCTTGAACTATGCCGGAATCTGCCGGCGGGCGGACTCCCTTCTGATAGCGCGGCTTCGACTCTGCTGTGTGAGCCGCCTGCTGAATCTTCGCGGGAGAATGTTTCTTCGCGGTCCGCGGTTCCTCATCCGCTTCTTCTTCGAGTGAGAGCAGCCAGTTCCGGAATGTCTCGAGTTGTTCCTTGCCCTTTTGTCCGACAAAAATCGAGTTGCCGATGGCACCATGATTGGTTTTCAGCAGTTTCCAAAGCTTGCTCGATTTGGGACTCTCACGGTCGATATAAGGCATCAAGGCCAGCAGATTTTTTGACGTTGTCGCCTGCTGCTGGTTGCCTGTCTGGTACACGAGACTGAGTTTGAAAGTCTGATCGGATTTCGGCCCATGACAGGCAGAGGCCGTGCAGTTGCGCATAATGATCGGCTGGATTCGACGGGTAAAAACCTGCCCCGCTTCACGCGGCAAACCGCCCAGCGATTCCGCGTCTTGTCCGATGGCGGCCTTGTGCATGCGCTCGGCCGGTGTCAGCGATTTCACGGGTTTTGATTCGGTCGAGACCGGGCGTTTCAGATACGAGTCCAGCTTCGTCAAATTGCGGCGAATATCGTCGCGACTGGGATCGATCTCAAGGGCCGACTCAAATTCAAATCGGGCTTCCGATAACAGGCGATAGCCGACACACCAGCGTGCCAGCTCGACATGATCATCGGCACTGGCGGGTTTGGGTAACCCGTCTTGCAGGTGAACATAAACGGATTGCAGGTCAACGCCGACGAACCGGACCTGATCCTTGGAGACGATCAGTGTCCCGGCGGCTTGCTGGACGGAGTAAGTCTGCCCCTGCGGCGTGATGCGTCCCTGGACGATCCGATTGCCTTCCAGCAACAGCACGCCCGATTCGCCCGCGGGGAGGCCATCTTCAGATCTCGCAAAGGCCGCGCACAGACTCCAGAGCAACAAAAACGCACCACACCACGCGAACCAGCCACGGGTCGCTCGACGCTTGGCGACAGGGGTATGATGATTGCGAATCCGAGCTGGGGATCTATGTTTTTCCACGAGATGACTCATCAATGAGTTGGGCCGGGCCCCTTCCGCGAACATGCGGGTGGCAACCAGATCGATAGGAATCGTAGGGGAGTTTTGTAGGACGGACGTTGAAATCTGCGGAGATGTGAGCGGGAGTTTATCCGTCGAGCCTTTTTGAGGCCAGATCAATCCGCCGTGGAGGTTCAGGCGGTTTGGGAGATCCACGGTGTAGGGACGTCAGGCAGTCACCGCAGCGCAGTGTGCCTCTTGTCGGCCTACCGCGCCTTGCGTTTCCAGCGGGCCCGATAGATCGGGAACCCGGCTTTGCGTTTCTTACGCTCGAAGCTGGTGTGATAGTCCATATCGTGCTCAGCCGGACGCTCTTCCGGGGGTGGCAGCGGCAGGAAGTCGGGGTTTGCCGCGACCGTTGCGACCATCACCTGGAAATACTCTTCGACGTCGGTCCAGGCATGCAGTATGCCCCCCGAGGCCAAAATGCGAGACGCTTCTGCGACGAACCAGTCATTGAAGATGCGGCGTGCATGATGCCGGCGCTTCCACCACGGATCGGGGAAGTACACGTGGACCGCTGCCACGCTGGTCGAGGTGATATACTTGGGGATGCCGACACGGGCATCTCCCCCCAGGATCCGCACGTTGGCTAGTCCGCGTCTCTGCAAGCGTTTGGCCGCGTGGCGACCCTCGGTGTATTCGATCTCCATCCCGACGAAGTTGGTCTCGGGGTGTGTCTCACCGGCGTTGACCAGGAACATGCCGCGACCCGTGCCGATTTCGACTTCCACGGGATGCGCGTTACCGAAGAATTCAGGCCAGTTCAGGGGGCCCTCGCCCAGATCGTCGTAGGTCTGGAAGAAGGGCTTCAGATCGGGAATGGGCAGGGTCATGCGGGCTTCGTCATTCAGAGGGCAGATGGAGTGCGTCAGGCGGTTTCGTCGGCATTCGTGAAGACGGCGTCGATCGGGACGCCGATCATATTGCCGCTGATGACCATTTTGCCGTTCACCAATCCCTGGAAATCAAACTCCGCCCGGCGATTGGGCTTCAACGCCGTCACCCGAGCAATCAGTATCAGCCGGCAGTTGGGAAACACAGGGGCGCGAAAACGGACCTCATTCATCCCGCCGAACCCGACGAACGACCCCGCTAGCAGCTTGTGCTTGCGAGCATAAAATCCCGCCAGTTGCGCAATAGCTTCGCACATGATGACGCCCGGCATCAGCGGAAAGCCCGGCATGTGCCCCGCGCACCAGAATTCCTTGTCGGTCACATCCTTGTATCCCACCACCAAATGGGTGGGAGGGTCAATATGCACGATCGCCGTCAGGTGTTCCATGTCTCCCCGCTGGGGATTCACTTGGCGAATTTCATCAATGTTGTGCAGGGGCTGGTCGAAGTTCAGGGTCGACAAATCGACCATCATCGGAGGCGGCATAGCGATCTTCTCGAAGCAGACAAAACGGTGAGTGAGCAGTGGCCCGATCGTCACCGCTCAGATCAAGGGGTGGTGCTGAATTGGTTGTGATACGGACGGTGATTTGTAGTCAAAATTACAAACTACAAGAGATTTCGCAAATGAACGGGCGAAGAAATCGAAATAAAAACGAAAAAACCGCCGTGGGACGGGTCTCCAGGCCCGTCAGTCCAGCAGGATTTCAACGTGAAAACCTGGTATTCCT